>NZ_SMMH01000004.1 GCF_004634215.1 Deinococcus fonticola
GAGATAGGCCGTGAAGGTGTCAAGATGGTTCAGGGCGGTTTCTGGGTGTGTGAACGCACCAGAAACCGCCCTTTGTCGTTTTTTCTGCGTCCTGATCGACATTTAACTCAACCTGTCAGGTGCTGAGCAGCGTGGGAATTCGCCGCTTCAGACATTGTCGTTGGAGCGCACTGAATTCCAGTTCAGCCATATTCAGCCATGAGGCATGCTTTGGGGTATAGATCCATTCGAAGCGGTTCACCAGTCGGTGAGCGGCTTCTGGCGGCAACCACTTGTAAAAACTGGAGCCATGATGGGTGTTCAGGTTGTCCTGAATGATGGTGATGCGTGCCACCTGCGGATAGGCCCGTTCCAGTTCCTGCATGAATTCGGTGTACTCTTCCGCTGTTCTGCGCGCACAAACTTTGACGAAGCGTCGCCCGGTCAGCGGTTCAATGGCCAGGAGCACGACGGCACTCCCGAAACGCTCGTATTCGGAGTCTTGCCTGGCGACCTTACCCGGTTCCATGGGAACCGGGGCCAGTTTGTCGCCGATCAGAAAGCAGGGCTGTTCATCGAACCACAACACGGGATTCTGTTCGTCATATGGCCTCATGTACACGTCCAGCACCCGTTCCATCTCGCACAGAAATCGCGCGGTCAGTTGCGCGATGCACCACTGCTTTTTGCGATGCGGCTGGACTTCGTTTTTTTCAGGATGTAAAACACCGTTGACGGCGCAATGCCGTCAACGAGTTGCAGTTCGACGGCTTTGTCTGCCAGCAGACGAATACTCCACTGGCTATGACCCTCTGGTGCCTCACTACAGGCCAACGCGGTGATCGCCGCTCGATCCTGGCCACCGAATTTGGCTGGACGTCCTGTGCGTAGTCCATCGAACAGTGCGTCTTCCAGGCCCCCCAGGACGAAGTGCTTGCGTGTCGCACGCACCATTTGCACGCTGACCCCCAGGGCACGGCTGATCTCGAGATCGGCAGTTCCCTGGTGTGAGAGCAACAGAATGCGGGCGCGGGTCATGACCCGCGCCTTGCCGCTTGGCGAAGGAAAGCGCGGCGGTGTGAATAAGAGGTAAACTGAAGGCTCCTACGAAGGCACACCGTGACGCCGGGAAAGGCCCAGCCAGGGGTGCCCGTACAGTTCCAGGTCAGGAGGAAAGGTATGCCACGCACGGCCGCGCAGATGGTGCAGGAAGCCAAGCAACGTGTCGAGAACCTCACGCCTCAGCAGGTCGCCGACGAATTGCAGCAGGGGGACGCCCTGCTGGTCGATATCCGCGAGCCGGGGGAACGCGAGCAGACCGGCGTGATTCCCGGGGCGATCAGTGCGCCGCGCGGCATGCTGGAATTCTGGGCCGATCCCAGCAGTCCGTACCACCGCCAGGAATTCCAGCCGGATCGGCGGGTGATTCTGCACTGCGCTTCCGGGGGCCGCTCCGCGCTGGCGGCGGACATGTTGAACGACTTGGGGTACAGCAACGCGGCCCATTTGGACGGCGGGTTCAAAGCCTGGAGCGAAGCGGGGCAGCCAGTGACGAAAGCAGAGTGAGTTACAGGGTTTAGTGTTCCCGCCTGCACTTTGAGCGGTTGGACGTTTGGGGAAGCGGCCGACGACTGCGTCTTCTGTGACCCAGGTGGCGGTTACTCACCCGTCAGTTCCCGCAATTTCTCGATCAGGGGCCGCAGCCGGTGACGCCTCAGTTTCAGGGCGGCGCGGTTCACGATCAGGCGGGCGCTGGAGTGGTACAGGATGTCCAGTTCCTCCAGGTGGTTGGCCTTCAGGGTGCTGCCGGTCTGCACCAGGTCGACGATGGCGTCGGCCAGCCCGGTCAGCGGGGCCAGTTCGATGCTGCCCGAAAGCTTGATGATCTCGGCGGGAATGCCCCGGGCGTTCAGGTAGGCGCGGGTGCTGCGCGGGTACTTGGTGCCGACGCGGTGAATGGGGCCACCTGCGCCTTTCTCGCGGATCAGGGACAGGTGACAGGCGGCAAATCTCAGGTCGACGGGTTCGTACACGGCCCGCCCGGACTCCACGAGGACGTCCTTGCCGACGATGCCGGCGTCGGCGGCGCCCAGGTCGACGTACACGGGTACGTCCTGGTTTCTGAGTTCCAGCAGGGTCACGCCGGGGTACTCGTGCCGCAGCGCGCGCGATGCTTCGGGCGTGGTGAGGGGCAACCCGGCCTGAGCCAGCAGGGCAATGGCGTCGTCCATAATCCGGCCTTTGGGCAGGGCGATGGTCAGATGATCCGGGTCGCGGGTGGGGGCGGGGGTCATGCGCCCACCTCCTGCAGGTCTGCGCCTTGCAATAAGCGCTGGATACCGCGCGTCTGGGCGTACTTCCGGAGGTCTGCAAGGTCGTCCGTCCAGGCAAGTTCCGCAATGAGACCAGCGTGCCGGGCGGCCTGCGCGGCGGGCAGGTCAAGGGCCAGCACGTGCTCGGGTTGTGGGGGAACGCCGGGGGGAATGGCGCGGGTCAGGCGCTCCAGGCCAATGGCGAAGCCCGCGCCAGGCAGGCCACCCGCCAGGGCGTAACGCCCGCCACCCAGCACGGGCTGGTTGATGCCGTTCGTGTACGCCCGGAAGGTCAGGCCGGTGTAGTACCCGTAACGGCGGCTGACCCCCAGGTCGAACAGCAGCGGAAAGGGACACAGGACGGCCACGTCGCGCAGGTGGTTCACGGCGGCGCGGGCGCGTTCCCCGTGGGCCAGGCGGGCCGCCTCGTCTAGCACTTCCGCTTCGCCGTACAGGTCGAGCAGGCGGTGCAGCGTGCGCGTCACGTCGCGGCTTAGGCCATGCGTGCGGGCCAGCAGGTCGACGTCCGCGCCGCTCTTGCGGTCGATGGCGCCGTGCAGCGCGTCACGGGCCGGGCCGTGCAATCCGGCGTCTTCCAGCACGGCGTCCACGAAACCGGGGAAACCTACCTCCAGCTCGGCTTTCACACCCACCACTTCCAGCGCCGCCTGGGCCAGCGCCAGCAGTTCCACGTCGGCGCGCGGGGTGTCCACGCCAATCAGTTCCGCGCCCACCTGCGTGAATTCGCGCAGGCGGCCCAGTTCACTGGTCTGGGTGCGCAGCCACAGGCGCCCCCCGTACTGCAACCGCAGCGGATAAGGCCCGTGGGGGTAATGGGTCTGCACCAGGCGGCCCATCGCGGTGGTGAACTCGCTGCGCAGGGCCAGCACTTCCCCGTCCGAATCGATCAGTTTAAACGCCTTGTCGTCCTGCGGATGCAGGCGGTCGGCCAGTTCCAGCGCCGGCAACTCCACGCCCTGATACCCCCACACATGCAGCAACGCCGACAGCTTGCCGCGCAGATGCTCGCGCACCGCGAACTCGGCAGGCAGCACATCCCGCGTACCCGTGGGAATTAAAGAAGGATTCAGGACAGAGCGGGCCGAAGAACTCACGAGAGGCATTCTAGAGCAGTTCTCCGAATTCCGCGCTCTGTGGAACAGCACCCCAGAGCGCTCCATTCTCCGTCCTGCTCGTCTAAATTCACTCGCCCCGCTCGGACAAAATCACTGCGTTCTTTGTCAAATGCTCCAGGCGCCCCACACGAAAACACAGGCCACGCGGCCCAGACGAATTAAGGTGGATGGATCACCGCTGCTGGCCGACAGAGAAATCCCGACGCTGGCAGGGTTCTCCACAGGCGCTTCTCTGAAGCACGCGCTCCAAACCTCCGGCTTCCATCTATACTGCGCCTCGTATGCGCTTCCCGGCCCTCCCCTGCGCCCTCGTGCTCGCCAGCGTCCTGAGCGGGTGTGCCCGCACGGCGGACAATTTCGCGCCGCGCATTTTCGTCACCAGTCCGGCCAGCGGGGGTGTCAGCCAGATCAGGAACCCCATGGTGAAGGGATACGTGCTGGACGACACGGGCGTGACGCGCATCACCGTGAACGGCAAGAGCATTCCCCTCTCGTCGGGAACGAAAAAAATAGCGAATTTCCAGTTTCAGGCGCAGGTGCCGGGCGCCAAGGCCGATTACGCCCTGGCGGCCAGTGACGCGGCCGGCCACGAGACGAAGGTGAACCTGCCCATCAGCGTGGACGCCACGAAACCTACCCTCAGCGTCAAGAGCTTCACGCGCTTCGGCCGAAACGGCATTCGCGTCACAGCCGTGGCCACCGACAACATTCAGGTCGCGCAGGTCACGGTGGACGGCAACCGCCTGAACATCACCCCCGGCAAACGCGTGGACATCTACGCCGAAACCACCGGCATCTACGCCGACATCGAAGTGCTGGATCAGGCGGGCAACAAGACGTTTGTGCGGGCCCAGTGACCGGGTACAGTAGCCGAGCACAGCAACCGGACACAGCAAAAAGACAGCAAAACCTTTGCGGCGTGTGGGGCGTAGCCTGTCGGAAAACAGGGGTTGAATGCCTTTTTTTGGGCATCCAGCCCGCCGCAACATCTTTTGACTGACGAGATGGGGCTCAGCCAGGCGGTAAGCTGACCCGGTGGAGCCTTGGATTGACGTCATTCTCGGTTTCTCTTACGTGGGCATTTTCCTGGTGGTGTTCGCGGAAACGGGCTTGCTGGTGGGCGCGGCGCTGCCGGGCGACAGCCTGCTGATCGCGGCGGGAATCGTGGCGGCCAACCAGAAAGGGAACGTGCACCTCGACCTGGGGGGCGTCATTGTGGCGGTGGTGGCGGGGGCCATCCTGGGCAGTATCATCGGGTACTTTCTGGGCAAAAGGTGGGGGCCGGCTATTTTCAGCCGTCAGCACAGCCGCCTGTTCAAACCGGAGTACCGCGTCAGGGCCGAGGAATTCTTTGCCAAAGAAGGCCCGAAGTCCGTGATGCTGGCGCGCTTCATTCCCTTCGTGCGGGCGGTCGTGCCGACGCTGGCGGGCGTCAGCAACATGGATTTCCGGCAGTACGCCCTCTACAGCGTGGTGGGGGCCATCGTGTGGGGCGCGGGGTTGCCGGCGCTGGCCTCCTACGTCGGGCAACGCATTCCGGATCTCGACCATTACATTCTGCTGATCATCGCCGTGGTGATCGTCCTGAGCGCCATTCCGGTGCTCCTGAAGGTGCTGGAAGCCCGCCGCGCGCCCAGGACTTAATTCCGGAACGTCCTCTGAACGCCCCGCTGGAAGGCGCCGCGGGGCGTTCCGCGTTTTACCGTGTCGTCAGTGACAGTGTGCCCAGAGCCTCGTCTATCAGTCGGCGGCTGGACGTAAAAGGCGGCGGAATGCTGGGGAGCTTAAGGGCCGGGAACCACTGGGCGTCCTCGATCTCGCCGGGTTGCGGGGTGATCTCGCCGCTGTCATACCGGGCGGTAAAGGCCAGCATCAGGGAATGCGGGAACGGCCAGGGTTGACTGAACTGGTACCGGATGTTCCCGACCTGCACGCCGACTTCCTCAAGGATTTCGCGCTGAACGGCGTTCTCCAGGGTCTCGGACGGTTCCACGAAACCGGCCAGGGTCGTGTACACGCCCGGCGCCTGGCGGGGGCCGCGGGCCAGCAGAAATTCCGTGTCTGGCCCTTCCCCGCGTGAAATCAGGACGATGACGGCGGGGGCCACGCGCGGGTAAACGCTGAGGCCGCAGTTCGGGCATTTGCGGTAGCGTCCCCGTCCGCCTTGCGGGTCGCCTTTCTGCAACTCGCTGGCACACGCGCCGCAGCAACGGTGTGTGCGGTGAAACTCGACGATCTGGTGTGCCAGTCCCGCCAGGCCGAACAGGTCGTCAGGCAGGACGCCGTAAGTGGCCCGAACATTGGACAGCGTGAAACCCTCTGGAACCTCCCCTTCCAGGACACCCACCAGGACACTTTTGCCCTGGTATGTCCCCAGGGGGGTAAGGGGGCGTGTCTTCAGTTCACCGGATTTCGGGAGGGCCTGCCCACGCAGGACAAGTTTTCCCCCGCTGAACACGAACTTCAGAGCGTCCGGGCTGTCCTGAACGCTCAGGTCGTCGAGAAAATCACCGGGGCGTTCAGTGGCGCCAGTATTGGTGGCAATGCTCACCGGCTTTCCTCTTCCAGGCGCAGCACGTCACCGAAGGGAAAGCCCTCGTCTTCCAGGCCGCCAGGCGGAACCACCCACAGGGTCGAGATGCTCGGGGCCTGCGGCGGGAAATCCCCGTATCCGTCGGTCAGGTAGATCAGCACGTCCGGTTCGTGCTTGTCCAGCAGCTCGAAAATGGGGCGAAAGTCCGTGCCGCCGCCGCCCTGCGGCTCCGGGATGGTGTCGCCGGGGCGCAGGTCGTACGGGCCGTAGGCTTCGGTGTCGGCGTAGTACAGCACCGCTTTCACGTGTGGGTATGCGCCCAGCACGCCCTGCACCTCGCCCACCAGGGCACGCACGGCGTCGTCGTCCACACTGCCGGAGGTGTCCACCGCCACCAGCGCGGTCAGGCTCTCGTCGTCCAGCGCTTCCAGATATAGGCCGCGCCCCACGAAGCGCCGGTCGAAACCGCCGAAATCCACGGGTGTGCGGGCCAGGAAGCGCCACAGCTGCGCGCGCCAGTCCAGCCGCGCCGGGGCGAGACGCTGCAACTCGCGGTGCGCGCCCAGCGGGTCGTGACCCTGACCGCCACTCATGGCGTCCACGCTGCGGGCCTGCGCCAGGGCCTGCTGCCACTCGCGGGCCACGTCGCGGCTGTTCCTGCCCTGTTTGGGCGGCGCGTCGCCGGGGGGGCCGTCGAGCAGGTCGTCGCCCTCGTCGCCGTCCCCATCGCCGTCCTGGCCCTCGATGGCGGTATAGACCTCCTCCACGCTCAGGCGTTCCAGGTGCTCGTCGCGGTTGAAGCTGGGCGGGGTGGGCAACCCGGCAGCGGCCACCATGCCGTTCACGATCAGGTCGGCGGCCTTGTTCCAGCGTTTCTTCTCTCGCGGCCCACGCCGCTCCACATGCGAGAGCGCCGCGTGCAGCACCTCGTGCAGCAGCAGACTGTCCAGCACGTCACCCGGCAGACTCGCCGCCATTTCCGGGTTGACATACACGCGCTCCCCATCCGTGCCCGCCCCGATCACCTCACGCGAAGGCACGAACTCTGCGTGCAGGAGCAAGGTGGCGAAGAAAGCCGACTTGCCCCGCAGCCGCAGGCGCGAACCAGAAATCAGCCGCTGAAATTCAGGCGTGATGGGGATGGGCTGGGTCATGCCACCCGCCTCACACGCCTTCCGTGAGCGCCAGTGTTCCCTGCACCAGTTCGGCCAGGCGCGGGTCACGTCCGAGCAGCCCAGCCAGTTCACCCAGTTGCCCGATGGCCTGGAATTTGCTGACCAGGGTGGCCACGTACAGTTGCAGCCATTCGGGGCCGGCCGCGCTGCCGAGCCACTGGAAGGCGTGGTACGCCTCGTCGGCGCTGGCCGCGCGGGCCGCCAGGCCAACCACAGCGGCGTACCGGACGCTGGGTTCGTCGGGGAGTTTCAGGCCGGCGCCACCGCCGGACAGCACTTCGCCCAGATCCGGGAGCTGCTCGAACAGCCGCACGAAGGCACTGAATTCGGCTCCGGCGGCCTCGCCAATGGCAGGAGACACGTCCAGCCCGGCACGGTGCAGGTGCGAGGCCATTTCCCAGGCACGCGGGCTGGGCCAGGCGGGCTGCGCGGGGTCGAGGCGGTGCAGCAGTTCGGGACGGAAGGTCAGGAAGGCGATGACGTGCTCGTGCAGCCCTCTCCCCAGGGCGTAGCTGCGCCAGCTGTCGAAGTCGGCCCGGACGGTCAGGTGCAGGAAGCGGTTGGCGAGGGGCGCGGGCATATCGAATACGCTGGCGCGGTCTTCCTTGCGGTTGCCGGCGGCCCACACGAACCAGCCGTCCGGGAGTTCGTAACTGCCGACCTTGCGGTCGAGGATCAGTTGCTGCGCCATGCCCTGCATGGTGGGCGGGGCCATGTTCACCTCGTCCAGGAACAGGATGCCGTGCCCTTCGCGGGGCAGGAATTCCGGCGGGTACCACTTGCTGACGCCGCTGCCCTGGCCGTCAGCTTCCGGCACGGGCAGGCCGCGCAGGTCGGTGGGCGCGAGTTGCGACAGGCGCACGTCCACGAATTCCAGGTTGTGAGCGGCGGCAATCTGCGACACCACGCTGCTTTTGCCCACCCCAGGCGGCCCCCAGATCATGGTGGCGATTTTCAGCTGGCCCCGAACCAGGGCAGACAGGTAAGTTTCCAGTTCGTGCGGTGTCAGACTCATGCCCCCATTGTCCCCGCTGCGGCATCACAAAGCAAAGACAGAACATTTACCCAGCCGGGGGTCGGCAAAGACAAAAAATCAGCCCCAGCACGCACGCCAGGGCTTCAGGGTTCGATTAAGCGTAATGGCTTACAGTTTGCGCTCCGCGTCGCGCTTCATGTCCTGCGCGGTGTTCTTGGCATCCTGCGCAGCGTCTTTCACGTCGTTCTTGAGGTTGTTGGCGGCGTCCTTGGCATCATTTTTCAGGTCGTGCGCGGCGTCTTTCACGTCGTTTTTGGCGTCCTGGGCCTTGTCGCCCAGCGAGCCGGTGACTTTGCGCAGTTCGGCGGCCCAGTCGACCGGCTTGTCCTGCGCGGTGCCGGCGGCGCTGGCAGCGGCGTTTTTGACGTCCGTTACGGCCTGCCCGGCGTTCGCTTTGGCCTGGTCGGCTGCGTTGGCGGCTTTGTCCTTGGCCGCGTCCAGCTTGTCCCGGGCCTGGTCGGCCACCTGAGCCGCCTTGTCCTTCGCCTGATCGGCGGCGTTGCCGGCCGCTTTCTGCGCGTCCTGAGCCGCGTCCTTGGCCTTGTCGGCCACGTCCCCGGCGGCGTCTTTGGCCTGGTCGGCGGCGTCAGCCACGGCGTTCTTCACGTCCCCGGCAACTTCCCTGGCCTTCTCCACGGCCGCGGAAGCGCCACTGGCAGCGGCTTCCTTGACATCCTGGGTCTTATCCGCAATGACGCTCCCGGCGTTCTGGGCGGCGTCCCTGGTTTTTTCCCAGCCTTTAGCGACGCTGGTGCTCATGTCGTTCACAGAGTCCTTCAGGCCCAGTTCGGCCAGCTTGGCGTCCAGCGCCTTGCGGTTCTGCTCGCGGCTCAGGTAGTACGCGCCCGCGCCCACCAGTGCGCCCAGCAGCAGCAGACGTTTCAGGGGGAAATGGCCTTCATCACGGTCAGAATCAAACATGAGAACAGCCTAGCCCTGCCGATGAGAAGGCAGATGAGGCGAACTTATGGGGAGGTTCACGCCCCCACTTCGGCCGGCCTGGCTTTCCCCCCCACCCACACGGCGTCCTGCGGCCCGGCGTACTGCACCGTCAGCAAGGCGGGGTGGCCGGGACAGCGCTGCGCGGCGCGCAGGAGGTTCTCGTCGGGGTTCAGCAGGCGGCGGCGCAGCAGCACGCCCGTCAGGCAGGCGAGCATATTGCTGCTGGCGGCGTCCTCCAGAAAACCTCTAAGCGGCCCGAAACAGCGGAAGCTCACGTCTGCGCGGCGCTGCGGCCCCTCTGCTGGGGCCTGCCTGGTGTACAGAACCAGGCCACTCGTCCCTGTAGCCTCGTTCACGCGCGAGATGGTGCCCAAGTCCGGCTGAAACGCGTCCAGGGCGTCCAGCGTCGGCACTTCGATCACGAGGTTGGGGCGAGCGGTGGAGGCCGTATGCACTGCTCCGGTGGCTGGCAGGTGAAGGCTCGAAAGGTCGGCCTGAACGTCCTGCACGCTCACCACCCCCTGATTGAGCAGCCACTCGCCGCCGCAGAACTGCGCGGGTGCCACGCTGTTCCCGCTGATCACATCGGCAAAATCAGCATTCAGGCCGCGGGCCTGGGCGCCGTGCAGCGCGGCGATGCTGGCCGAATCACTCTCGCCCCTCTCTCTGGTGGGCGTGAACACCCGCAAATGTATGCTGATGGGCGTGATCTCCTGAATAAATACGCTCAGGGGGACGCCGGAAGCGGCGGCCCGTGCCTGCAAATCTCCGTCTGCTTCCGTAAAGACCGCCACCCGTTTGCCTCCCGCGGCACCACGGGGGGCGAAAACGTCGTACACCGCACCAGACTCTCTCACGCCGAATATTTGACCACACCCGCAGGACGGCACGCTCAAGTCTGAACCTCTGAAGGGGGCCGGAAATCCAGCGTGCTAGCCTCGCGCCATGACCGCGCCCCACTCCCTGCCCGACACGCTTTTTGACACGGCGGTGGTCGCGGGAGTGGGCCTGATCGGGGGTTCGCTGGCGCTGGGCTTGCGGCAGCGCGGCCTGGCCAGGAAAATTATCGGCTACGACGCCAGTTTCGTTGCCTTGCAGGAGGCCGAGGCGCTGGGCGTGGTGGACGAGATCAAGACCAAGCCCGGCGAGTGGCTGCGCGACGCCGACCTGGTGGTGCTGGCCGCCCCGGTGCGGGTGCTGCCGGCGCTGGCGCGGGAACTGGCCCCGTTCCTGAATCCAGCGGCGCTGGTCACCGACGTGGGCAGCGTGAAAAGTGGCATTGCCGCCGAACTGGAAGCGCTGGGTGTTCGCAACTTCGTGCCGGGACACCCGATGGCGGGCAGTGAACGCGGCGGCGTGACCCACGCCCGCGCGGCCCTGCTGGAGAACGCCGTGTGGGTGCTGACCCCGACCGACCACACGCCGCTGACGGCCCTGAGCCGCGTGCGGACGCTGGTGGAAGAGCTGGGCGCGGCCCCGGTGGTCATGCCGCCCGACGCGCACGACTCGCTGGTGGCGACGGTCAGCCACCTGCCGTATCTGGCGAGCCTGGCCCTGACGCACCTGGTGGCGCGCGACGAAAGGTTGAGCCTGCTGGCCGCCGGGGGGTTTCGTGACCTGACCCGCGTGGCCAGCGGCGACCCACGCATGAGCCGCGACATGGTGGTCGCCAACCGGGCCGCGCTGCGTGAGGCGCTCTTACGCTTTCGCCGGCAACTGGAGCGCCTGGAAGCCGACCTGGAAGACCCCGAGGAGTTGCTGGCCGCCGCGCAGGAGGGCAAACGCACGCGCGACAGCCTGCCGGTCGTGAAACGCAGCCTGCTGCCGCAAAAGCATGATCTGGTGGTGGCCATGCCGGATCGGCCCAACCAGATCGGCCGGGTCACGCAGGCGCTGGGGGCGGCGGGCGTGAACATCAAGGACATCGAAGTGCTGGCCATCCGCGAGGAGGGCGGGGCACTGCGGCTGGGCCTGGAAAGCGTGGAAGCGGTGGCGCAGGCCGCCGAACTGCTGACGCAGGAGGGGTTCGAGGTGCGCAGCCGCCGATAGTTCCTGGTGAGGGCGTGCTGCCTGCTTGGCATTGCGCCCCTTCTCCTGTCAGAGGCCCGAGACAAGCCCTCTCCTACGCTGAGCGGCAATGATCGAGGTTCAGCATTACACCAAGCGCTTCGGGCCACACACGGCGGTGGGCGACCTGAGTTTCACCGTGCAGCCGGGCGCGGTGTTCGGCCTGCTGGGCAGCAACGGCGCGGGAAAAACCACCACCATCCGGGCGCTGGTGGGCCTGACCCGCCCCACCTCCGGGACGGTACGCGTGCAGGGGTTCGACGTGTGGCGCGAGCCGCTGAAGGCCAAGGCGGCGTTCGGGTACATACCGGACCGGCCTTACCTGTACGGAAAACTCACGGCGCGCGAACTGCTGCGGTTTGTGGGGCAACTGTACAAAGTGCCGGACATGGAGTCCGCCATCGACCGCTGGCTGGCGCTGTTTCGCCTGACCGACTTCGGAAACGAGCTGCTGGAAACGTACTCGCACGGCATGAAGCAGAAAGTGGCGATTATTTCCGCCCTGCTGCCGGACCCGCCCGTGCTGATCGTGGACGAACCGATGGTGGGCCTCGACCCGCACGCGGCCAGACAGGTGCGCGAGTTGTTCCGCGCCCACGCCGACCGCGGGCGCACGGTGCTGCTCACGACGCACAGCCTGCCGCTGGCCGAAGCCGTGTGTGACCGCATCGTGGTGCTGGACCGCGGCAAGGTGCTGGGCGAGGGAACGATGGAGGAACTGCGTGCCCAGACCGGAACGGCGGCCGGGGGCGTACATGGCGACAGCCTGGAACGCATTTTCTTTCGGCTGCTGGAGGAAGAACAGGCCGAGCAGCAGCGACAGGTTGCGGAGAAGGTGTGACATCACCCGCCAACCTGCTGAACCTGAAGACCACGGCCCTGCGAAACGCCTTCCGGAAAGCACCGAAATGGGGGTTCATGCTGGTGGCGGGGTTGGCGCTGCTCCTGGGCTGGGCCGAAGTGTACGGCACCTGGAAAGCCCTGAACTTTCTGGGTCAGTTCGGGGACATCGGCACGAACGTGTTTGCCCGGGTGCTGGAAATCGGGTTGATTACCCTGTCGAGCGGCGTGACCTTCAGCGCCACCACCACGGCCATTCAGACGCTTTACCTCAGTGACGACCTGAATTTCCTGCTGACCCAGCCACTCGCCACGCGCCGGGTGTTCGGTCTGAAGGTCTTCGAGACGTTCCTGAACACGGCGCTGGTGCCGACCTTTCTGATGATTCCGCTGCTGTTCACGGTGGGCGTGTTCTTTCACGCGCCGCTGTGGGCTTACGCGGCCATGCTGCTGGCGGCCCTACTGACCTTCGCCGCGCCGGTGGGGCTGGGCGCCCTGCTGGCGGTGGGCCTTATGCGCGTCGCCCCAGTGGGCCGCGTCCGCGAGGTCAGTACGGCGCTGGGCGTGCTGTTCAGCGCGGGCCTGGTATACGCCATCCGCGCCCTGCGTCCCGAGGTGATCGTGCAGAAAATGCAGGATCCCAGCCGCTTCGAGGAACTGCTGCGGAACTTCGCCAGCCCCAGCAGCCCGCTGCTGCCGCCATCGTGGGCGTCGCAGGGCATCTGGCAGGCCGCGCACGGGCAACTTTCCGGGTCACTGCTTCCCCTCACCGCGCTCACGGGCGCGCTGCTGGTGGCGGCCACCCTGCTCGCCACCCGCGCCTACCAGGAAGGGTGGGCCAGGGCACTCGACTCCAGCCAACCTGAACTCGACCCCTCCCCGCGCCGCGCCTCGCGCCTGGAGAACACCTTCGCCCGCCTGGGAGCAGGTGGCAGCCTGGCCTTCAAGGATCTGCGCGTGACCCTGCGCGACCCCACCCAGTGGAGTCAACTGCTCGTCGTGGTCGCGCTGGCGGGGGTGTACCTGGTCAGCGTGAAAGCCGTGCCCATTCCCATGGCGCAGTTCCGGGGCATCCTCGGGTACGTGCAACTGGCTTTTCAGGGCTTCATCATCGCCGGCGTGGCCGTGCGCCTGGCCTTTCCGGCGGTGTCCAGCGAGGCCAGGGCGTACTGGCTGCTGCGCACCGCGCCCATCAGCCCCCGGCAGATCGTGACCAGCAAATTCTGGGGCGTGCTGCCCACCACCGCGCTGCTGGGCCTGGTCATGGGGATTGCCAGCGCCCACGCCATGAACCTCGGCGCGACCCTGATGCTGCTCAGCGTCCTGGTCAGCCTCAGCAACGCCCTGGTGATTACCGCGCTGGGCGTGGGCCTGGGCGCCGCTGCCCCCAAATTCGACGCCGACAACCCCGCCGAAATTGGCGTCAGCCCCGGCGGCCTGGCCTTCATGGGCCTCAGCCTCGCGTACAGCGTCCTGTGCCTCCTGCTGCTCGCCAAACCGGCCGCCGCCAGCGTCCTGCGCCCGGACCTGTACCCCGCCTACTCTGCCCTGGCCACACCAGAAGGTCTGGCCGGACTCGTGGGCCTGCTGGTGGTCACCGTCCTCGGCACCTGGCTCAGCCTCAAAACCGGCTGGGAACGCCTGGACAGGCTGGAGTGACTGACCGCAGCGCCGCCAGCACTGCTCCCCGTGAGGTTAGCCGCTCCGGCTCCACTGCGCCGCCTGCCGCAGTGCCTGAGCGGCGGTGTCCACTTCTGCCAGCGTGGTGCCCAGCCCGAAACTGAAGCGCAGAGACGCACGCGCGTCCGCTTCACTGAGGCCAAGAGCAGTCAGGACGTGGCTGGGTTGCATGGTGCCGGCACTACAGGCGCTGCCGGCGCTGGCGCTGACGCCCTGCATGTCGAGGTTCATCAGGAGGGCTTCGCCGTCCGCCCCGGGAAGGGTGAGGTTGACGATCTTGGGGCTGGCGCCCCCGGGCTGGTTGAAGCGCAGGTCGGGGATGTCCTGCACGGCGTCCATGAAATGCCGGCGAAGGTGCGTGAGGTGCCCAAAGGTGGCGTCTCGCATACCCTCCGCCTCGGTGAGGGCCACGCCAGCCGCGTAAATTCCGGCGGTGTTCTGCGTGCCGGGCCGCAGGCCGCTCTCCTGCCCCCCACCCAGCGTGACGGGCGGGAGTTCGGTGCCGCGTTTGACATACAGGAACCCCACGCCGCGTGGCCCGCCCCACTTATGGGCGCTGAAGGTAGCGAAAGTGACGCCCCACGCGCTGAGGTCGACGGGGAGGACACCGGGGGCCTGCACGGCGTCGACGTGATACGCCACACCTTTTTCGGCGGCAATGGCGGCCAGTTCCGGGGTGGGCTGGACGGTGCCGATTTCGTTGTTGGCGTGGTGAATGGACACGAGCGCGGTGTCGGGTTGAAGGGCTTCTCGTAACTGTGCGGGGGTGTAAGCGCCGCCCCTTTCGGGGTGCAGGAAAGTGACGTTCCACCCACGCTGGGCGAGGTGCCTGGCCGGAGCAAGGACGGCGGAATGCTCGGTCAGTGTAGTGATCAGGTGTCCGGGCCGGCCGTGCTGCTGTTCCCATGCCTGCGCTGCGCCCAGCAGCACGTGGTTGTTGCCTTCCGTGCCGCCGCTGTTGGCAATGAGGCTGCGCGGGTCGGCGTGCAGGGCAGCCGCCAAGCGGGCGCGGCCCTCTTCGAGGAGCTCACGGGCGACCTGCCCGGCGGCGTGCACACTGGCGGGGTTGCCGGGAAGCGCGGCGGCGCGGGCGTAAGCGTCGAGTGCGGCGGGCGTCATGGGGTGCGACGCGGCGTAATCGAGGTAAATGCTCATACGTTCGGGTCTACTGCGGGTTCACGCGGGCGTATTCTGCGCCGTTCACGCGGATGATAAACACGGCGTTGCCGCGCACGGTCGCGCTGGCGTTCGCCTGCTGCCCGGCCAGTTGCGTGGAGTCGGTGGGGGGCATCATCTGGCGTTCGCCGTCGGCGTCCTGCACCACCACCGAGTAGGAGCCGGCGGGCAGGCCAGCCGGGAACACGTAAGCGAAGTTCACGGGACGCGCCCCGTTGCTGGCGGGCGTGGGCGGAATTTCCGCCGGCGTCTGGTTCTGGTTGATCGGCTGCGTGTCCGGGGGGGTCTGGGTATTGTCCGGCACAGCCGGAATGGTCACGGCGCCCTGCCCATCGTTAGGGGTGGGGTCGGTGACGCTGCTGTCGGGCGTAGCGCCAGTGCCGGGTTCCGGTTCGACCGGGGGTGGGGGCGGCACGTAGGGCGGCGGGATCGGCAGCGGGGCGGTCGGCGTGCTGGGGGGCGTGAATTTTGCGGTGGAGATCACCAGGATGACCCGGCTGCCGACATCCACGCGTACGAACGGCTTGGGTTCCTGGCGCAGCACGATGTTCTCGGCGCGGTCACTGGGTTCCTTTTTCACCTCGGTGACGACCAGCCCGGCAGCGCGGGCGTGGGCGCGGGCCTGCTCGAAGGTCATGCCTTCCAGGTTCGGAATCCACGTTTCGCGGCCCTTGACGCCGGTGCTTACCATGACCTGCACCGGTTGACCGCGTTGAATGGTCGCGCCGGGTGCGGGCACCTGCGCAATGACGCGCCCGGCCGGGGTGTTGCTCAGGGTGCCGTCCACCTTGATGACCTTCCCGAGTTTCAGGGCGTTGTCCTTCAGCGGCGCCTGGGCCTGCTGCAAGGTCAGGTCTTCCAGTTTCGGCACGGTCAGCGGCGCGGGGTTATTCACCGTCAATGACACCAGGCGTCCGGTCGGGAGGGCCGTGCCAGGATCCGGGTCTTGCCGGATCACGGCCCCCACCGGCACGCCGCCGCTGTCACCGTAGGTGTACTCGACGCGGAAGCCGTCCCCGGTGAGTTGCTTCGCTGCTTCACTCGCGGGTTTTCCGGTCACGTTCTTCACTTCGCCGATGGGCGGGTTCAGGTACACCTGCGCCGCCTGCGCCCCCAGCCAGCCCGCGCCGCCCAGAAACAGCAGGCCCGGAATAAACGCCAGCCACGCGCCCGGCTCGCGGGGCCGCCTGGCTTTCCGGACGCGCCCGCCGTTCAGCGCCGTCATGGTCGTGGCGTTCAGCATGGCGATCTGCTCGGCGGTGCGCCCTGCCGGGGCAGGCTTCAGGTACGCCACCCGGGGCATCTGGCCGTCTACCACGATGTCCGCGTCGGACAGCGCGAACCCGTGTGTGGCCAGCAGCGCCCGCAGGTTGTCCATGGCGTCCACGAATTCCTGGCGCTTGACAGGTTGTGACAGCGCTTCACTCAGCGGCGTGCCGGTCACGGGCTGCCACACGGCGTAGTACGCGCCGGGCCTCGCCACCACGTCCGCCAGCCCCGCCGGTGAAATGGCCCGAACCGCCTGACGGTAGGTGTGAAATCCCTGGCGGTCGGTGGGTTTGCTGGCATCGAACCAGGAGACGCGCCGGCCCTCGCCACTGGCGGTTTCAACCTCGTATAGCGTGGAAATACCGTTTTTCGAGACTTCACGCCGCACGCGGTACTTGCCGTCAATGACCTGTGGCGTCCCTGCTGCTGCTTGTGTCGCGTCCGCCCCCGTCATTCGCGCCCCAGCATAGCAAGTTGCCCGGCCTCAAGCATGGCAGAAGCATGAACGGACAGCAGGGCAGGTGGCGGCAGTGGCTCAGGGCGGCGGCGCTCATGAAGTGACTGAGGTTACGGCAGCGTTAGCCGCTCGGGTGGAAATCACGTTGCGACAGCAAACCAGAGGGTTGCCTGACGTGCTGGAACCCCCAGACCCGGCTGTCCGCAGAGTGATTAGGCGTCAGCACGGTTCAGCAGCATTCCAAGAATCCACCCACGCATCGAACTACGCCACCCGACCGATGCCGAACCCTCCTCTCCCGGGAGAGACTGCAGCCTATGCACCTTCGCACAGCACGGCCCGAGGATTTCCCGCAGTTGAAACCCATGCTCCTGGATATGGGCTTTGTCGAGAATGAAGCGGCACTGGAGCAGCGTTTCCCAGCTTTTTGCAGCCGTCCCGACCATCTTTTCTTCGTCGCGGAACAGGGCGGGGTGCTGCTGGGGTACGCGCTGGTGCAGGATTACGGGACTCATTTGCGTTCCGGGAACTCGCACCGCACCGCGAAGCTGGATGACCTTTACACTGCCCCGGACTTCAGGCGGCAGGGCATGGCGCGCGCCCTGATGCGGGCCGTGACGGACTGGGCCAGCGAAAGCCCGGTGCGTTACGTGTTCTGGTATGCCAATCAGCGCGAGGCCGGGCAGGCGTACCAGGCCATGGGATACCGGCCGGCCCCGTCCGGGCAGGAAGGTTTCGACTTTTACGAGATCGACCTGGACGACCCGGCGCAGCGCCTGCCCCACCCGCAACGCGGGTCGTGAGGTTCAGCCGGCGACAGCCCGCTTCTTCGGTGGCTTTTGCAGCGGCGGCAATTCCCGCACGTGATCCTCAATGAGACCGCCCCCCAGCAGGCGCGGGCCGTCATACAGCACCGCGCTCTGACCGGGGGCCACCGCGAATTGCGGTTCGGCAAATTCAAGCTCGAAGCCGTGTTCGTCGGCCTGAATGACCCTGGCCTTTACGGGCGCGGTGCGGTAACGTACCTGAACATCCAGTTCCTGCGGCAAGTCTGCCAGGTCAAGCAGGTAATTGGCGCTGCTGGCCTTCAGGCCTGTCCACAGGCAGTCGCCATAGTCGCCGACCCACACGGTGCTGGTGGCTGGGTCGAGGTGAACCACGTGGCGCACCTTGTGCGTCTGGTACAGCCCCAGCCCCTTCTTCTGGCCCAGCGTGTAGAACTGCGTGCCCAGGTGTTCCCCGACCACTTCCCCCGTGGCGATCTCGCGGATGAATCCCTGAACTTTGGGGATGTGCTCGGCCACAAAATCCTGCACCTTGCCCGGCACGAAGCAGATGTTCTGGCTCTCGGCTTTCTGCGCGGTCAAGAGGCCCCGTTCGGCGGCCAGTTCACGCACGCGGGGTTTTTCCAGTTCGCCTACCGGAAACAGGATGAACGGCAGCGCGTCCCGCGGCGTTCCCCACAGGAAGTAGGTCTGGTCCTTGCGCGGATCGTCGCCCCGCCAGAATTCCACCTCGCCCTGAGCGTTCTCCACGCGCTTCACGTAATGCCCGGTTGCCACGTAACGGCACCCCAGCATCTTCGCTTTCTTCACCAGCTCGTCGAACTTCACTTTCGTGTTGCAGTTCACGCAGGGGTTGGGCGTGCGCCCGTGCGCGTACTCCTCGATAAACGGCCCCACGATGTGCCGCTGAAACTGCTCGCGGTAATCCAGCAGGTAAAACGGCACGCCCACCTGCTCGGCCACCCGCCGCGCCTCATAAGCTGCGTCCGGCGAACAGCAGCTGTCGAAGGTGTCCACGCGCTTGTCGTCGGGCCAGAAGCGCATCATCGCGCCGATCACCTGGTAGCCCTGCTCTTTGAGCAGCGCCGCCGTCACGCTGCTGTCCACGCCGCCCGACATGGCGCACAGCACCCGCTCGCCTGGCGTGGCGGGGGTAGCGTTCGTGTTCGTGGGGGCGCTGACCGTCGTCATAACGCCCAAGGATAACAGGTGAGGGCCAAAAGAACGTGATGGCAGGAACTCATTCAGGGCTGCACGCGTATGCCTCTGGAGGAAGGAGGCCACATGACGCAAAAATCCATCGTAATCCCGGTAAATCCCTTCCAACCTCTGCGCTATGCGGCGCTTCCACTCCTCACCGGCGTCCTTATTTTTTCCTCCCGCTGGTCGGGCTTTACAGTGAGGACATCACTGTGAAGCCGGAATTCTTGCTCTTCAGTGAAGCCCCACCGCAGGAAGTGGCCCGGCGCTTGAGTCAGGCAACGACCGAGCCGCCGGATTTCTTGTCTGTCAACCTCACCCACGACTGGTTTGGCCGGGTGGACGACAGCGGTTTCAGGCTCCGGTACAACACTCGCGGCGCGAGGGGAGCAGCTCCGCAACTGGAAGGCATCTTGCAACCATGTGAGGGCGGAACCCTCATACGGATGACCCTCGACAGTAGACCTGCCGCTTTTCTGGCGGCCATGGTGTTCATTACCCCGCTCACCATGATCATAAGCTGGCAGCTTTTCGGCAGCATGGGCGACTCACCACTTCCCGCCCTCATGACTTTCCTGATCACTCCGGCGCTGCTTCTGGCGCTGCTGGTCACAGGAATGAAAGCGACGACAACATACTCAAATCAGGTACTGGGAGTGTTCACCCGCACCACCGGCGCCCGTCAGATCACGCAGAAGCAGAAAGAACAGTCGAGTTCAGATTTTACTTCTGGGTGATCCGGTTGACTTCTTCGATTTCGGTGGGTTCCAGTGCCCACTGCGCGGCTTCGATGTTCTGCTCGATTTGCTCGGGCCGGGTGGCCCCGGCGATGACGCTGCTGGTCTGCGGGTGGGCCAGCAGCCAGGAGAAGGCCAGTTCCAGCAGGGTGCGGCCCCTGCTCTCGGCGTAGCGGCGCAATTGCTCCACGATCTGCCAGTTCTGCTCGTTCAGGTAGCGGTCCTGAGCACCCGGCGACCCGGCGATGCGGGTGCCTTCGGGCAGGGGCTGGCCCTGATGGTACTTGCCGCTCAGCAGGCCGCTGGCCAGCGGGAAGTAGGGCAGCAGGCCCAGGTTCAGCTCCTTCATGGTGGGCAGCAAGTCCTTTTCCACGCCCCGCACCAGCAGGCTGTACTCGTCCTGGCAGGAGGTGAAACGCGCCCAGCCGTGACGCTGCGAGATCTCGTCGGCCTGGCGGACGTCGGCGGCGGGCATGTTCGACACCCCGATATTGCGCACCAGGCCAGCTTCGACCAGTTCGTTCAGCGTGCCGAGGGTGTCCTCGATGGGCGTTTCCGGATCCGGCGTGTGCAGCTGGTACAGGTCGAGGTAGTCGGTGCCCAGGCGCTTCAGGCTGGCCTCCAGCGCCTGGCGAATGTAGGCGGGTTTCGCGCCCTGCATGTTGCCCGCGTCGTCCATTTTCATGCCGAACTTGCTGGCCAGGATGATGTCCTTGCGCTGCGCCCCCAGGGCTTTGCCCAGCAGCTCCTCGCTGCCGCCGCGGTTGCCGTAAATATCGGCGGTGTCGAAGAGGGTAATGCCCAGATCGAGGGCGCGGCGCACCACGGCGGTGGTCTGTGCCTGATCGAGCCTCTGGCCGAAGTTGTTGCAGCCGAGGCCGACGACGGAAACCTGCAGGCCGGAGTGTCCCAGGGGGCGTGTTTGCATCTGCCCAGCCTAGCGAACATCGCTAATACGCGGGCTAGATTAAGAAAATGCTTTCTACTGACCTGCTGCGTGACGCCGCCGAACGCTTCGGCACGCCTCTTTACGTGTACGACGCGGATGAACTCGACGCGGGCCTGGAACGGGTTCGGGAGGCCTTTGGGGGGGCGCGGGTGTTTTTCGCGGTGAAGGCCAACCCGAACCTGAGCCTCCTGAAACGCATGGCGGGCGCGGGCCTGGGGTTCGATTGCGTCAGTTACGGCGAGTTGTGCCGCGCCGAGTTCCTGGGCTTACCGGGAGAGCGCATCATCAGCAACGGCCCCGCCAAGTCCCAGGCGGAGTACGACCTGGGGGCGCGGCTGGGGGTCACTTTCATCGTCGACCGGGTGGAGGAAGTGGGGCTGCTGCCGCCGCGTTCGCGGGCGCTGGTGCGGGTCAACCCGGCCTTGCAGATCAGCACGCACGACCACCTGGCGACCGGTTCGGCGGCCAGCAAGTTTGGGGTGACGCCGGAGCAGGTGCCACTGGTTCTGAAGGCGTTGAGGGAGGCGGGACACCAGGCGCTGGGGCTGCACGTTCACATCGGCAGCGCCATCCGCGACGCGCAGGATTTCACGGCCGCTTACGCGCGGCTGGCCGAGCTCCGGTCACAGACCGGGCCGCTGGAGGTGTTCGATGCCGGAGGCGGCTGGGGCATCGGCGCCGACCTGCACGGCATCGCGCGGGAAGCGCGCCACGCGGCGGGCGTGTTCGACGCCGAGTTGTGGGTGGAACCGGGCCGTTACCTGGTGGCCCCTGCGGGGGTGCTGCTGACCACGGTGGTGGGGGTCAAGCGCACCGGGCGCAACTTCTGCCTGGTCGACGCGGGCATGACCGAACTGATCCGCCCGATGATGTACGGCGCGGCTCACCCGTTGACGCCGTTGTGGGGGGGCGCCCAGGTGGAAACGTGGGACGTGGCCGGCCCGGCCTGTGAAAGCGGCGACCTGCTGGCCCGTGACGTGCCCCTGCCGGAGCCGTCGCGCGGCGACCTGCTGGTGGTCGGGGAGGCGGGCGCTTACGGCGCGGCCATGAGCACCACCTACCTGACCCGCGTCCGGCCCGCCGAGGTGCTGCGCCGCAGCGGCGAGTGGCAGCTGATCCGCCGCCGGGAGGAACCGCAGGAACTCTGGCAGACGGAAATCTAAATTCACGGCGCGGCGGGCGGGGAAATGTGGCGGAGGGCAGCGCGGCGGTGATGTGTGGGGGCAGCGTGAGCACGACGTGCGAAAATAACGGGGGATTTCCGGTTCGTAAGGGTTATGCAAGACCGCACCCCTTACCTTCACCTTGTCTGTCTTCTCAGGAGGCTCTTAACGATGCACTGTCCATTAGTCGCCCCTCACGTCCGTGCTACCCGTTGGCTGTTGACCGTCGCCCTGCTGAGCAGTGCCAGCGCATCCGCGCAAACGTTGATCGACACGTCAGCCGCCGTGGGCATTCAGAACACCCTGAACAACGTCGCCGCGCCCAGTCCCGTCCCCTTCATTCAGCGGGCCAATACGGTCGTCCAGACGGTGCAAAGCCAGCAGGCGCAGGCTGCGGCCCAAGTCACCACCCCCAGTGTCCCCAGTTCCAGCGTTCCCAGTTCCAGTACAGCCACCAGAACCGTCACCGTGACGCCCCTGACCGCGCCGCAGCAGGCAGCCCTGACGGCGGCGCAGGCCAGCTTCAAGGCCGGCAACTACCCCCTGGCCCGCACGCAGTACGAAGCGCTGATCGCGCAGAACTACAACAACCCCGAACCGCATTTCGGCCTGGCCATGACCCTGCTGTCCCTCAAGGACGAGAAAGGGGCCACTTTTGAACTGGGGCAGTTTCGCCTGCTGGCCCCGGAACGCTTTGAAGGGCCGTACAACCTGGGCGTCATCGCCACCCGCGCCGGGCGCTACGCCGACGCCCTGAGCCTGTACGCCGAGGCCGCCAAACTGGTGCCTGGCCAGGCCGGCCCGGAGCTTCAGGTGCAGGTGTGGAACGCCCTGGCCGGCGAACAACTCCGCAAAGCCGATTACGCGGGCCTGACCACCACGCTGGGGGCCCTTCAGGCCCTGAAGCCCGACGATCTGGATATTCAGTTCAGGCTGGCGCAGGCGCAGTTCATGTCCAACCAGGGGGCGCAGGCGCTGCCCAGCCTGTACGCCCTGCTGCAAAAGCAACCCGCGCGCACCGAGGCCATCCGCCTGCTGGCCGACATCTACGCCGCGCAGGGCCTGCCCGAGCGGGCCATTCGTGAACTGGACGCTGGCCTGACACAGGTAAAAGCTGGGCGCGACCGGGCGGCCCTGCTGCTGCACAAGGCCAACCTGCTGGCCCTGACCGGCGACACCAAAAACGCTGTCTTCTCGGCGCAGGCCGCGCACCTTCAGGACAGCAGCAACGTGGACGCCTGGCTGCGCGAGGGCCAGTTGCGCCTGCAACGCAGTGACCGCGCCGGCGCCCTGAAGGTCTTCCAGGGCGCGGTACAGGCTGCCCCCAGGGACGCCAAAGTGCGCGTGGAACTGGCGAGCCTGCAACTGGCCCTGAAGCAGTACCCGCAGGCGGCCCAGAACGCGGCGGTGGCCCTCACCCTGCGTCCAGACGCGGCCACGCAGGCCCGGGCGCAGTACGTACAGGGGGTGGCCCTCTACCAGCGCCAGCAGTACGCGCAGGCCCGCACGCTGCTGAATTCCAGCGCCCTGGCCGTGCGCAACGCCGACGTGACGCTGTGGCTGGGCCTGGCCAACTACGCCCTGAAGGATTACGCCGGGGCGGCGGCGGCCCTCACCGAAAGCATGAAACTCAACCCGACCCTGACCGCCCGGCAAAACCTGGCCTCGGCGCTGCTCGCGGCGGCACGTTACTCGGAAGCAGAAGGTATTCTGCAAGGCATCGTGAAAGACAACGCCAAAAACAGTGATGCCTGGTACTTCCTCGGACTCTCGCAACGCGCCCAGTTGAGAGAAGAGGACGCCCGCAAGTCCTTCAAGGTCGCCGCCAACCTCGGCAACACCCGCGCCCAGCAGGCCCTGGTGCAGGAGCCGGGCAAGTGAGCGGGGCGCGGCCGGCCCGTACCCGCACTGGCTCGGCCGGACGCTGGCCGGACATCATGGTGGGCGCGGTGACGCTGGCGCTGCTGGCCGGTTTCGGCACGCTGATGTTCGGCGAGCGCAACCAGCCGCTGGTGGCGCAGGCCCCCGCACCCTCACCGCAGACGGCCACGCCCAGCATCCCCGCCTCGCCCGGCACTGTTCCCGAACCGCAGACCGTTCAGCCGCCTGCCGCACAGCCGCAACCCAGCCAGGCCACCCCGGCGGTGCAGGGTTCGGCAGCAGAGAGTTCGGCGGCACCCGCCAAGAGCCAGGCAATCGACCCGGCCAGCGGCACTGCCCCCACGCCGGCTGCTCAGCCGCCGGCTACTGAACCGCCAGCGGCCAGCAACCCGTCCGAACTGGCGCAGACCAGTGAAATCCCGCCTGCTCCCGCAGCCCCGGCGGTCACCCCGCTGACCCCGCCGGTTCTGCCAGACAACCCCACCCCCCAGGCCGCCACGGCTGACCCCGAGGCGTCGCCGCCAGCCACTGCCACGCCCCCAGTTCCAGCCCCGGCCGTTCCCGCCCGCACGGGTGGTGCGGTCGCCACCAGTGAAAGCCGTGTGCCCCTGCGCAGCGATTACCGCATCAGCCTGGGCAGCTTCACTACCCGCAAAACTGTGGAATCCCAGACCGCGAATGTCCGTGGCCTGGGCTACACTGTGCACGCCATCGACCTGGGTGACCAGTACGTCGCGCAAATTGGCCCCTTCGCCAATGAGGAAGCCGCCCGCCAGGCCCTCGCCGACATTCAGCGGGCCTACCCCAGTGCGCTGCTGTACCGCCCGCGCAATGCTCCTGCGGCCAGCACTGCAAACAGCGCGGCAGCCAGCGACACGGAAAGCAGCGCTGCGTCCAATGTGACCCCCGACACCACGCAGACCACGCCCGCCCGTCCACAAGCCGCCGCTCCCAGTGGCCCGGCATACCTTCAGGTGGGCGCGTTCGACCGCGAGGACAGTGCCCAGCGTCTGGTCGGCATTCTCCACGACAACGGCTTCAACCCCACCGTCAACAGCCCCGAAGGCCGCAAAACCACTGTGATGGTCGGCCCCTACAGCGGTGACGCCCTGCTGCGGGCCGAAGCCCGCCTGGACAACGCCGGTCTGGATCACTTCCGCGTCCGGTAACCCATGTCCGAGATTCCCACCGCCGCCATCAGCCGCCTCGTCACATACCTGCGCATCCTGGAGCAACTGGAGGGCCAGGACGTCAGCCGCACCAGCAGCAACGACTTGGCCGAACGCGCCAGCGTCACGCCCTTTCAGGTGCGCAAGGACCTGGCCTACTTCGGACGCTTCGGTACGCGCGGCATGGGCTACACCGTCCCCCTGCTGAAACGCGAACTGATGCGCGTCCTGGGCCTCAACCAGACCTGGAACGTCGTTATTCTGGGCATGGGCCGCCTTGGGCACGCCATCGCCAACTACCCCGGCGCGAACGATTACCGTTTCCAGTACGTGGGCCTGTTCGACAGCAACCCCGAACTGATCGGCCGGGAAGTCCACAGCCTGCCCATCCAACACGTCTCCAGGCTGCACGACTTCGTGCAGGGCCACGCCCACACCCCCCAGCGCGTCGACATGGGCTTCATCGCCGTGCCTCCCGAACACGCCCAGGCTGCCGCACAGAACCTCGTCGAAGCCGGTGTGCGCGGCATTCTGAATTTTGCCCCCATCGTCATCCAACCCCGCACCAGCGAACGCGGGGACATCTACGAACCCACCGACGAATGGAAAAACGTCGTCATTGAGAACGTCGATTTCCTCGCCGGCATGAAGCGCCTGGCCTTCTACATCCTCAACCCCCACCTGAAACTATCCGATACGGAGGAAAACACATGAAAAAACTGGCCTTGATCGCTTTACCCCTTCTTCTGGCAGCATGCAGTAACGTCAATCTTAATGGCGTTCAGCCTTACAGTGTTCAGTTCAATGCCCTCTCTTATGACGCTCCCTTGCCAAGTAGCCCAGATGCAGTGAGCGGTCAGGTGGTGAGTACACCAGGTGCACCGGATGTCAATCGTCTTCTCTACACAGCCACTCTGATAGACGGTAATGGGGATCTCGCGGACACCAACGATAACTCGCCTATTGCCCCAACCAAGGGTGTCCTTTTGACAGGTGTCAAGGGTGGATATTACTGCTATACAACGACTGGTGCACCAGTTCCTGCGCCGGAGGCGACGGCATGCTGGATGGGCGCCGATAACGTAAAGCTGGTTTCCGCCGGAGCGAACCTGTGGCCCCAGAATGGCTTTGAAGCGAAACAGCTGATACCAAACGAATGGATGGTAGCCCATTACCAGGCAATGATGAGTAATCAAGGGGGAACGGCTCCTTGGCAGGTTGAATTCGTTTTCACCGCAGAACAAGCCAACGGCAGTTCTGTCACCTGGAAACAAACCTATCAATTTACCAGCCGTTAAGCAGTATCTAGACGATTCCCTTCTATTGAAGCACTCAAGGAAACCATGAAGAACCGAGTATCCTCAGTTATTGCAGCTACCCTGACCATTTTGCTGGCGAGTTGTGGAGGCGTGCGTCACACCGATTACACAGGGGGCACCAAGCCAGTCACCCCCGGTCTGCCAGACACAGAGTACAGGGCTGTGGAGATCACGGGCAAAACGGTGGCACCTGACCGTGCGACACCGATTGGCAATGTCCTGGTCTATGTCGAAGACAGCCTCAGTACAAAACCGCAGGGAACTCAGTTACCCTGCGGCACAGTGCCGGATGCCAAATGGATGGCCACATGTTCAGATGAAAACGGCAATTTCACACTCTCCGGGCAGGTCAAAGGCAAAGCAACTATTCGTCTGGAAAAAGGGGTTTTTCAGGGGATCCTGAAAAAACAATTCAAGACGGCAGGCACCTACCAGAAGCAAAATTATAACCTGGGCGGCTCTCCGGCCCTCGGTTCGCCGACCATGGCTGTTGTCAAAGGTTCTTACGACAGTATTCAGGACATCCTGGGCCGCCTCGGTTTCGGCACCCTGGATACCAACGGCAATCTCCTCTCTGGGACACAGACGTTTGACCTCTTTGAAAGTGCCAAATATGAAGCCCTTTTCGAGGACAAGGACAAAAACGGCAAGGCCAATATTTTCGATTACAAAGTAGTGTTCTGGAACTGCGGCTTCACGCTGGATACTGCGTTAACAGAAGCCAACAAGAAAATTCTCCGGCAGTACGTGCAGGAAGGGGGCAAGATCTACGCAAGCGACTGGGCCTACACGCTGGTCGAAGAAATCTTCCCTGAACTCATCGACTTCAGTGGGTCAGACAGCACCCCGGCAACGACCCCAGAGACAGAGGATGCGGCCAAGATCGGAACAGCCGACATCACCATAAAGGCCTCGGTCACGCCAGCACTACTGACCTGGTTGAAGTCGCAGACGTGCCTGGGTGGTTCCTGCGTCAACAGTGACAACACCGTGAACATCGAGGGGTTCCTGAGCGGCTGGGTGGTGATGAACGCCCTGCACAAGGGAGTCGACGGCGAAATTCTGACGTATGGCAAGATGCCGGAAGATAAAGCCGACCGCCCGCTGACGGTTACTCTGGCCGTGGGCAAAGGCCATGTCACCTACACGTCTTACCACAATGAAACTTCGGATCTGTCCAAAGGGTACCATCCCCAGCAGCGCATTCTGCAATACCTGATTTTTGAATTGTAATTCACGTCGTGCATATGCATAAAAGAAGCGCCCCACAACGCTTGGGGCGCTTCCCATTTACATCGACTTGCTTACCACTTCAGTTCATATTCGGCGAAGCCGTCGTCACGGGTTTTCATGAAGGTGACGCCGGTAGGCAGGTATTTCTGGGCGTTGGGGCTGCTGACCACCAGCAGGGTCGCGCCGGGAATGGGCGTGAGCTTCCAGTTGTTGTCGGCGCTGGGGTTGACGGTTTTCTGTTCCTGAAAGTAGCTGATGAGGGCCTGGCGGGTCTCGTCGGGGGCCTGAAGGATGATGTTCTGACCGGTCAGGCCGGGGAAGCTGCCGCCACCGCTGGCGCGGTAGTTGTTGGTGGCGACCACGAATTCCTGGTTAGGATCGATGGGTGTGCCCTGGTACATCAGGTTCTTGATGCGGCTGGCGCCCGCATTGGCCACCTGGCCTTTGCTGTCGTACTTGCTGGGCTGGGTCACGTCAATTTCGTAGGTGACGCCGTCAATCACGTCGAAGTTGTAGGTGGGGAAACTGTCGTCGACGAGCGCCTGAGGAGTTTTGCTGCTGGGATCGATCTGTTTGAACTGGCCGGCCGAGCGCTCCAGCCACTCCTTGATGTCGCTGCCCTTGACCAGCACGGCCTGAACGGTGTTGGGGTACACGTACAGGTCAGCCACGTTCTTGATGGCGAGCGTTCCGGCGGGAATGTCGGTGTAATAGCTGGCCCCGCTGCGCCCACCGGCTTTGAAGGGCGCGGCGGCGCTCAGCACGGGCAGGTCTTTGTATTTGGTGTCGGCTAGCGCTTTTTTCACGTAAGCCGTCTGGGCCGCGCTGACCAGTTGCACACTGGGGTCGTCCTGCACCAGCGCCCAGTAGCTGTTGATGGGGGTCGAGAGGTCGGCGACTTTGGCGCGGACGTAAGCCAGCGTGCCTTCGTGCGCGGCTTTCACGGCCTCGGCGATGCGCGGGTCCGGGCTGACCAGACTCTTCTTGTTGGTCTTGTCCCAGATGGGGCGCAGGGTGCTCTGGGCGTCGGTGATCGTCCAGCGCTGAGCCTGGCGGTTGAAGCTGAGTTTCAGGTCGGTGACGCCGAGGTTGTTGCCCCAGAATCCGGCCATCATGACCGGTTTGCCGTTGATGGTGCCTTTCTCCAGGTTTGCGCCGGGGATGCTCTTGTAGGTGCTGCCGGGGAATTCCAGGTGGCTGTGTCCGCTGAGGATCACGTCGATGCCGGGCACGGTGGTGAGGGCCGCGGCGAAGTTCTCCATGCCGGGCGTGTACTCGGCGTTGATGCCACCGTGCGCGAGAGCCACGATAATGTCCGCGCCTTTGGCTTTCATTTCGGGCACGAACTTCTGGGCGGCCTGCACGGCGTCCCCGGTCACGATCTTGCCCTGCAACCAGGCTTTGTCCCAATTGACGATCTGCGGGGGCGTGAAGCCGATCACGCCGACGTTGATGATGGCGGGGCGACCGCTGGTGTCGTAAATGGTGTGGCGCTGGATGGTGTAGGGCGTGTAGGCGTTCTCACCGGGTTCGCCCTTGCCGTTGTCGCGGTACACGTTGGCGGTCACGACGGGCATGGGGGCCTGCTTCAGCACCTGATCCAGGTACGGCAGACCGTAGTTGAACTCGTGGTTGCCGAGGGTGGCGGCGTTGTACCCGAGTACCTTCATGGCGGCGTGCATGGGGTGCTGCTGCCCGGCCTTCAGGGGGTTGACGCGGGCCACGTAATCACCGAGCGGGTTGCCCTGGATCAGGTCGCCGTTGTCGAACAGCAGGGTGTTGCGTTTCTCGGCGCGGGCCTGGTTGATCAGGGTGGCGGTGTACTCCAGACCGAACTCCCCGGTGGGTTTGTCCTGGTAGTAGTCATAGCCCAGGGCGCTGGTGTGCAGGTCGGTGGTTTCCAGGATGCGCAGGTCGAAGGTCTGGGTGTCCTGCGCGGACGCGACAGTGAGCAGCAGGGCTCCGGTCAGGGCGATGAATTTCAGTTTCATACCCTGACAGCATAATAAGTTTTCTCAGGTCAAGATGGCATCCATTTCACACAGGTCAGGAGCGGGTCAGGCCGCCGGACGACGCTGGGGAATCATGCCTCTCACAGGAACTTCATTCGCGTGAGCGGGGCGTGAACGTATCATTTGCACGGTACTATTGTCGGACGCCAGACGGTGTTCTCCCCTGCTTTTCCAAGGCGCTCTTTCTTCTTGCGTCCCCCACCTGCGGGTGCTGACGGGACACGGAGGTTCTCAAGTGAAATTCAACCGCTTTTCAACCCTGCCGCTGACGGTGCTCGCGGCGCTCGCCGTGGCCCAGGCGCAAACCAGTGCCCCCAGCACGCCCGCTGCTCCTGCCACCCCGGTGACCGCTCCCTCCACGCCAGCCCCCAAAATTCCGGTATCGAATTACCTGGTGTCGGGCAACATTTACTACGCGCAGGGAAAATTCGATCAGGCTTACGTGGCCTTCCGCGCCGCCGCAGAACTCGATCCGCGCAACGCGACGGCCCTGCTGGGCCTGGGCCGTTCTCAGATGAAGTTGCGGCTCTACAAGCCCGCCATCGAGACGCTGCGCAGCCTGATCAAGGCCGACCCAAGCGGCATCAGCGGCTTTCTGGCGCTGGCCCGCGCTTACGAGGAAGAGTTCATCACCAGTTCCGACCGGGCGGCCACCGCCAAAAACCTGGATACGGCGCTGGGGGTCATGCAGGACGCCGAAGCCGTGGCGAACGCCGGCGCGGCCAAGGACAAAAACGACAACCTGAGTAAAGTGGCCTTCGAGCGGGGCAACATCTACAAACTCAAGGGTGACGGAGCAAAAGCCATCCAGAACTACAAGCAGGCCAGCACCCTGGCCCCCGAGAACAGCCTGGTGCTGTACAGCCTGGGCGACATGTACGCCGCCACCGGTGACCTGCCGCAGGCCATCACGACCCTGCAGCAGGCCGTCATCATCGATCCCGGTGACGCCTACAACCGCGCCTACTACGCCAAACTGCTGGCCCTGAACGGCAACACCACCGCCGCGAAACCCGAGGCCGCGCAGGCCGCCCGCCTCGCCCCTGCCAACGCCTACGCCGTCGGGCAGTACGGCGTGGTCAGTTACCTTGCCAAAGACAGCGCCACTGCCAGAACACAACTGACCCAGGCCGTGAGGCTCGAAGCCCTGCGTTACCCGGAGTTCTACTACTACCTGGGCCGCATTGCGCTGGACGAGAACAGCCTGCAGGCCGCCCGCGAGAACCTCACGAAAGCCGCCGCACTGGGCAGCAACACCCCCGAGTACGTGTACTACCTGGGGCTCAGCTTCGAGCGCGGCTCCGGCCTGATCGCCCCCGACAAGACCAAGGCGCGAGAGAATTACCAGAAGGCCCTGAACCTGAATCCCAACTACCAGCTGGCCAAAGACGCCCTCAAGCGCGTGCAGTAAAGCGGCTTGGGAATTAGGCAGAAGGACGCCGAACAATGCGCCGCCCGCCCCCCCTGCCGGCCCCATCCCTCTCTGACCTCCCCACCACACCGGGGAGGTTTTTTAAGCCCAGGTAAAGGTGACGGCGAGAAGTCAGGCTCATGGGGCGCGGGTAAGATGAGGGTCAGGCAGCACGCAAGGCATTCAAGTGCTGAGAAAAGGAGAATTCAACATGGCTTACACCCTGCCCCCCCTGCCCTACGCTTACGACGCCCTGGCCCCCCACATCGACCAGCGCACCATGGAGATTCACCACACCAAGCACCACCAGACCTACATCGACAACGCCAACAAGGCGCTGGAAGGCACCGAGTGGGCTGACCTGCCCGTCGAGGAACTGCTGCAGAAGCTGGACAGCGTGCCCACCGACAAGAAAATGGTTCTGCGCAACAACGCGGGTGGTCACGCCAACCACAGCCTGTTCTGGCAGGTCATGGGGCCAGGGCAGGGCGACAACAACCAACCCAGCGGCGAACTGATGGACGCCATCAACAGTGCCTTCGGTTCCTTCGACGCCTTCAAGGAGAAGTTCGAGGACGCCGCCAAGACCCGTTTCGGCTCGGGCTGGGCCTGGCTGGTCGTGAAAGGCGGCCAGGTGGCCGTGGTCAGCACCGCCAACCAGGACAATCCCCTGATGGGCGAGGGCGTGGCCGGCGTCAGCGGCACCCCCATCCTGGGCGTGGACGTGTGGGAGCACGCCTACTACCTGAACTACCAGAACAAGCGCCCCGATTACCTGAAGGCCTTCTGGAACGTCGTGAACTGGGACGAAGTCAGCAAGCGCTACGCCGCTGCGAAGTAAACAAAACGGTTCAAGCATTGGAAAGACCCCCAGTCGAATTTGACCGGGGGTTTTTTATTGTTGGCTGACGCTGGGGTGTGCCGTAGTCATTACGCCTCCCCTGGCTGATGCTGGGCATCAACTTTCTGGGTGACCCGGCCGTGTTGCTGCGTGGCCCGGAATTTGACTGGCGAAAAGTGTCTGTCCTCCTGACAAGTTTGAGAATGTTCCCTACCGCTGGCTTTACTGGCGGTGGCGAACATCGATCTGGGCATGTACGGGCTGTTCGGTGTGGTCTTCCCTCTTGGCATGGCTTATCTGCTGGGCGCGCTGCTGGGGAAAATCTGGAGTTTCAGCCAAACCAGAAAATAACCCCCAGCCAGGTTGACTGGGGGGTTGCCTTTTGCCCTTAGCTTTTTGCCGTCAGGGTCATTCCTTGTCAAACATGATGGCGTCGGTGTGGGGCGGAATGGGGGGCTGGGCGCGCCTGGCGCGCAGGCGCAGGATGGCCGGAACGACCAGGGCCAGCAGCACGATGAACAGGATGAACGCGGTCAGGGGCTGCCTGACGAAGATGCTGAAGTCACCGTTGCTCTGTTGCAGGGCGGTGCGGAAGAAACTTTCGGCGGTCGGCCCCAGCACCACGCCGATGATGGCGGGCGTGACCGGGAAGTCGAAGCGGCGCATGCCGTACCCGATGACGCCGAAGATCGCCAGCAGCACCAGGTCGAACACGCTGTTGTTGAGGCTGTACACGCCCACCGTGCTGAACACCAGAATGCCAGCGTACAGGTAGGGGCGCGGAATCAGCAGCAGTCTGGCCCACACGCCCGCCAGCGGCAGGTTCAGCAGCAGCAGCATGACGTTGCCGATGTACAGGCTGGCAATGAGGCCCCACACCAGGTCGCCGTTGGTCATGAACAGCAGCGGGCCAGGTTGCAGGCCGTACTGCTGGAAGGCGGCCAGCAGGATGGCGGCGGTGGCACTGGTGGGCAGCCCCAGGGTGAGGAGCGGCACCAGCACCCCTGCGGCAGAAGCGTTGTTGGCGGCTTCCGGCCCGGCCACACCCTCAATGGCTCCCTTGCCGAATTCCTCGGGGTGTTTGCTGAGACGCTTTTCCAGGGTGTAACTGAGGAAGGTGGGAATCTCCGCGCCGCCCGCAGGGAGCGCCCCGAAGGGGAAGCCCAGGGCGGTGCCGCGCAGCCACGGCCCCCAGCTTCTGCGCCAGTCGTCGCGTTTCATGGTCGCGCCGCCTTCGAGCTTGATCACGTCCTGCGTCTTGCGGTAGCGGCTGGCGACGTACAGCGTCTCCCCGATGGCGAACAGGCCGATCACGACGGTCACGAAGTCGATGCCGTCGAGCAGTTCCGGGAATCCCAGCGTGAAGCGGGCCTGTCCGCTTTGCAGGTCCGTGCCGATCAGGCCGATGGACAGGCCGAAAAACAGGCTCAGCAGCCCGCGCAGGGGGCTATTGCCGAAGGTGGCACTGATGGTCACGAAGGCCAGCATGATCATGGCGAACTTGGCGCTGGGCGGAATCTGCACCGCGATGTTGGCGATGGCCGGGGCAAAGAAAGTGAGCAGCATGGTGCCGATGGTGCCCGCGATGAACGAACCGATGGCGGCGGTGGCCAGCGCGGCGGCGGCGCGCCCGCGCCGGGCCATCTTGTTGCCTTCCAGCGCGGTGATGATGCTGGCGGACTCGCCCGGCGTATTCAGCAGGATGCTGGTGGTCGACCCGCCAAACATCCCGCCGTAATAAATCCCGGCGAACATGATAAAGGCACTGACAGGCGGCAACTTAGCCGTGACGGGCAGCAGCAGTGCCACCGTGAGGGCCGGGCCGATGCCGGGCAGCACGCCCACCAGGGTGCCCAGGGTCACGCCGATCAGGGCATACAGGAGGTTCATGGGGTGCAGGGCCGTTTCGAACCCGGCAAACAGGGAGGTGAGGGCGTCCATTAAAGTTCTCCACGCTGAGCGTCAGCGCAGCGGCGAGCAGACAGGCACTGCGGCGAAGCAGCGGGGGGAGGAGAAAAGACCTCAACCCGGAGGGCTGGAAGGCCACCATCAGCGCGTGGACTGAAAGACCGGAGGGTTAAGGTCATCAGAGAATTCCCTTCAGGATGCCCGGCGGCAAGGTCAGGCCCAGGCCTCTGGTGAACAGCACGTAGGTGATGAGGGCCACGATCAGCGCCACGCCGACCATCAGGCCGTAGCGCCGCTCACTGAAGGCGTAAGCCACGCTGAAGTACATAACCGCCGTGCCGATCACGAAACCCAGCGACGGCAGTAGAAACGACCCGATCAGAAACCCCACCATGATGACGGCCGGGTTCACGTGGTTGATGGGCGCGTCCGGATCCGTGTCTTCTTCCAGGCCCGGTTCGGCCCGGTCACCGCGCAGGGCATTCAGGGTCAGCAGGCCGCCCAGCGCCATGGTGCCGATGCTGACGATCAGCGGAAACACGCGCGGGCCAACCACCGCGTTGATCCCGAAGGGGATTTTTAACGTGCCGAGCAGCAGCAGCACGCCCACCAGGGTGATGCCTATGGCGACCGCCAGGTCAGCCGGGCTGATGCCGGGCCGCGCTGGCGTGACGGGTGGGGCGGACGGGGATTGAGTCATCGGGCCTCCTGAAATCCTGAAAGCCAGGAATCTGAATGCAGGAAAGACAAAAAAGGCGGAGCAGCTTGCCTGCCGCTCCGCCCGCACTGGCTTACTTGGCGAGGCCGATTTCCTGGAGGATGCCCTTGGCGCGGGCGGCTTCGGTCTTCAGGAACAGTGAGTATTTGGGGCCGCTGAGGTACAGGTCAGTCCAGCCGCGGGTTTTCAGGGTGTCCTGCCACTCCTTGCTTTCGTGCATCCTGTCGAGGGCTTCGACCAGTTTGGCCCTGTCGGCGGCCTTGATGCCGGGGGCGGCGACGATGCCGCGCCAGTTGGACAGTTCGACTTTGTACCCCTGTTCGCGGAAGGTGGGGGCGTCGATGCCGGCCTGGCGTTTGGGGGAGCTGATGCCGATGACGCGGAGTTTCCCGGCCTTCACCTGCGCCTCGAATTCGCCGTATCCGGCGACGGCTCCGGCCACCTGGTTGCCCAGCACGGCGGCGAGGGTTTCACCGCCCCCGCTGAAGGGGACATAGTTCATTTTCCTGGGGTCGATGCCGGCAGCCTTGGCCAGCAGGCCCACCAGCATGTGATCGGTGCCGCCGGCGCTGCCCCCGGCGATGGCCAGGCCGTTGTTGGCCTTCCAGGCGGCGGCGAAGTCCTTCATGTTCTTGTAGGGGCTGCCCGCAGGCACCACCAGCACCTCGTACTCGCCGGTGAGGCGGGCGATGGGCGTGGTTTTGCTGAGATCGACTTTGCTGCCGTTGGTAATGATGGCGCCCACCATCACCAGGCCCATGGTCATGAGTTGCGAGCCGTCGCCTTTGGCGTTCGCCAGTTGCGCCAGGCCGATGGTGCCGCCCGCGCCGGGAACGTTGAACACCTGCACGGGTTTGGCGATGCCGGTGGTTTGCAGGGCGGTCTGGAGGGCGCGGCTGGTCTGGTCCCAGCCGCCGCCGGGGCTGGCGGGGGCCATGATGCGCAGGTTGTTGAGGCTTTGCGCCTGTGCGGCGCTGGGGGCCAGGGCGGTCAGGGTCAGGGCGGCCAGAAGGGCGGCTTTGTTCATGGGGACTCCTTGAGTGGTGCGGCCCGGATGGTTCCGGTTCGGCACACGACTGAATTGTGCTAACTGTCCCCCTACCGTAAGGGCGCCAGGCCAGAAAAGCAACGTGGAACACGCGTTTTTTAGTGTTCTTTATGCACGACCGTGAACGCAATGAACTTAAGTCCCGCCGGGGCCGGCAGGCTGTGCCTACAATGCCCGCAAGTCTCATGCGTGTGTCCCTGACGCCTCCTCAACCCCGTTCCCGCCTGGGCCGCGTGCTGCTGGGCCGCCCGGGGCTGGGCCTTCAGGGCCGGCTGGTGCGGCTGCATGTGCTGGTGCTGTGCGCCATGACCGCCCTGCTGGTGCTGGTGCAGACCGCTGGTGCAGACCTTTCAGTTTTACGGCGCGGCCCGCACACGCCTGGGCGAACGGGCGCTGACCACCAGCCGGATCGTGGCGCAACTGCCCATCGTGTTCCAGGGAGCGCAACAGGGGGGCCAGAACGCCGCCCTGAACGCGCAGGTGAACGACCTGCTGGACGAGAGCGAGGCGGATTTCATCGTGGTGGGGAACGCGCGGGGCATCCGGCTGGCCCACCCGGTGAAAGACCGCCTGGGCAAACCCATGGAAGGCGGCGACAACACTGAGCCGCTGGCGGGGCGCGAGGTGGTGAGCGTGGCCCGCGGCAGCCTGGGGCCCAGCGTGCGCGGGAAAGTGCCCATCTGGGCGGGCGGTGTGAAAGGTTCGCGGGTGGTGGGCGTGGTCAGCACCGGCTACCTGATGCCGCAGGCGTGGCACCTGGCCGCACAGAGCCTGCTGAGCCTGGCGCCGTGGTTCCTGCTGGCGCTGGCCCTGGGCATGGGGGGCGCCAGCTGGACGGCCCGGCGATTGCGGGCGGAAATTCTGAACCTGGAACCCGAGCAGATCACGGCGGTGGTGTCTCAGCAGCGGGCAGTGCTGGCCGCCCTGCGCGAAGGCGTGATCGCCGTGGACAGTAACGCGAACATCACGCTGATCAGCGAGCGGGCCAGCGAGGATTTGCAACGAAGTTCCACGCCCACGCCGCTGGAGCAGGGGTGGCCGGAACTGGCGGAACTGACGCGCGCGGGCACCCGCACCCGTGAGCAGAATCTGGAGTTGACGCTGCGCGGCTGACGGCCTGACAGATTTTATGAGGGCGGAGCGGAAATCAGCACCCACACACAGTTAAAGCAGTCAAAAGGGTCAGGATTCTTTTGCTTCCGATGACCGAGCGGGGCGGGATCAGGCCCACCGATCAGTGCGACCTGCTTCAACACCTGTTCACCCCAAGACAGTGCCTGTTTGATGCGATTCATACCGATTTTGAGGAAACTGATACCGCGCTCCCAGTGCGGATCAACGAGTCTCCGGTGGCCTTGTGCGACACAGGCATCACCTTCAGATACGAGAAAGAGCGTTGCCAACGAAAGAATCAGACACAATCTCTCCAATTTTCCTTCATCGCGCAACATGGACTCTTCCAACTGGAAGAGTCCACTTTTATCGTCCAGGAAGCCTTCTTCGATACCAAAGCGTTCACCGTAGACTTCCAAGGTTTCCAGACTGGTCGGCTCATTGCTCACGACTTGCCAGGTGTCCTGCCCATGAGCGGGACGAGCAAGCGCCAGATGTACTGGGCCATATTTTTGGCCTGTCAGTCGCATGTTATGGAAGCACTTCGCTTCGCCAACTTGAAGAGCGACCTCACCCACTTTACACAGCCTCTGCCCGTTTGCTGCACACAGCAGCAGGCTGGATTTGATGCGAATGATATAGTTCCATCCGCACTGAGACAGTAAATCCATCAACTCGACATCACAAAAGCCTCGATCAGCCAGGAACCTCACGTTGTCGATGCCTGCCGCCGCAAGGATTCCCCTGGCCTGGGCAATGATCGGCGTCAATTGTTCGGTGCTGACCTGTGCGCTGGCATGCTTGATGACTCGGGTGACGAGCGGAACCGCTCGTCCACGGAACAAAATGGAGATGCGGATCATGCAGTACGTGTTGAACAGCATGCTGGTGTCCAAGGCCAATTTGAGGACGTGTGGCCCCCAGTGGCGTAAAGCCTTCATGACGGCTGGGCCGTAGATGTCGGTCGCATTGATGTGTTTGTTATCGAGCCAGCGCACAATCTGCCGTTCTATGCTCTGGGCATATCGCCCAGCAGGCAAATAAGGAAGCCACGCTGATGGCGTGGCTCGCCGAGAGAGAATGAGTGCGGCAACCATCCAGGCACACGTTTTAGCGTTCCGGATATCGTTCCAGAAGGCGTTTTTGACGTGATCGAAGACAGACTGGTAGAGTCGAGGAGCGTCCCCAAGGAGTGTTTCTGTTGTCACGAACAAAAAGCATCCCGCATCGGGGACGCTTTCTCATACTTTCTGTCAGGCCGTCAGCGCTGCGCGGTCAGCCTTTTCTGGTGAACATCGAACCGCTGGAGGGCGGCGGGTTCGTGGCGGGCTTCCGTGACCGGGCCGAGGCAGTGGCGCTGGCCGACGAATTGACGCACGCCCGGGGGTTCGTGGACGTGCTGCGGGCGCAGTCTCACGAGTACCAGAACCGCCTGCACGTCATCTCGGGACTGTTGCAACTGGGCCGCCACGAGGAGGCCCTGCGCGTCCTGAACGCCGAAATCCAGGCGGACGCCGAGTTCCGGCAGTTGCTGCGGGACGTGCAGGTGCCGCGGCTGGTGGCCCTGCTGGCCGGCAAGCGCGAGCGGGCGCAGGAGTTGAACATCCACTTCGTGATCGCCGAGGGCAGCCACCTGTCGCCCCTGTGGGAACGCCACGCGGACACCCTGGTCAGCGCCGTGGGCAACCTGACGCAGAATGCGTTCGAGGCCCTCGGCGGTCAACCGGGCGAGGTGACGGTGCTGATCGGTGAAGACCCGGAAGGCATGCAGATCGAGGTCGAGGACAGCGGCCCCGGCGTCAGCCCGGACATCACCGAACGGCTGTTCACGCAGGGGGCCACCACTAAAGGTGAAGGGCACGGCTACGGTCTGGCCGGGGTCGGCGCACGCATTCACGCGCTGGGCGGCACCATTCGCCATACGCGCCGCGCCGGGCGCACCGTGTTCGAGGTGAGTCTGCCCGCGCCAGCCGCCGGCCCGCCAGGAGGTCAAGCATGAACCCACAGAACCTTCAAAGTGTGCGTGTCCTGCTGGTCGAGGACGACCTGCGGGTGGCCCGCGTCAACCGCGACCTGCTGGAACGTGACCCGGATGTTCACGTGGTGGGCAGCGCCAGCACCTGCCAGCAGGGGGACGCGCTGGCGCTGGCGCTGAAGCCCGACCTGATCCTGCTGGACGTGCATCTGCCCGACGGTAGCGGCCTGGGACTGCTGCGGCACTGGCGCACCAACGGCATGACCAACGACGTGGCCCTGATCACTGCCGCCGACGATGAACCCAGCATTCGCCTGGCGCTGGCGCAGGGGGCTTTCGATTACCTGATTAAACCCTTTACCGCCGCGAGGCTCTCGGAGTTGCTGGCCCGGCACCGCGCCCGCCGCGCCGCCGCGAACACCCGCCAGAGCGAAGCCAGACTCGATCAGGCCAGCCTGGATCGCCTGCTGGGCGTGACGCCCGCGCCCACCGAACTCCTGCCACGCGGCATCGACCCGCACACGCTGGAACGGGTGGTCGCCGCCCTGACGGAAGCGGGCGCGGCCCTGAGCGCCGAGGAAGTGGGTGAACGTGTGGGTCTCTCGCGCGTGACCGCCTGGCGTTACCTGGAGCACCTCGTCCGCACCGGCCTGGCCGTGCTGGAGCACCAGTATGGTCAGGCCGGCAGACCCGCGAAACTGTACCGGGCAACCGGCGCAGAGGCCCAGCCGCCGCTGGCTGATGCCCCAGAGGTATGACCAGTTAAAAGTCGATAGAAAAAACACCCTCCCAGTCATGTCCTTGCAGGTCACCAGCAGCACGCCACAAGCCTCTTTGCTTCACAATCGACCACGCCTAGCCCACCCGCCTTCCTCGCCTGCCACACTGTCAGCATGAACAATTCGACGCTGACGGCGGTGCCGGGTTTCCGGGTGGGTCACTGGACAGATCCGGTGGGGTTGACGGGCTGTACGGTGATCCTGTGCCCGCCGGAGGGTGCGGTGGCGTCCGGGTCGTTCCTGGGGCCGAGCCCGGGCACGCGTGAGGGCGTGCTGCTGTCCCCGGAGAAGAAGGTGGAGCGCGTTCACGCCCTGCTGCTGACGGGCGGCAGCGCCTTCGGGCTGGGCGCGGCGCAGGGGGTGGTGAAGGTGCTGGAAGAGCGCGGCATCGGTCACGAGACACCGTGGGCGCGGGTGCCCATCGTGCCGGCGGCGGTCATTTACGACCTGGGCGTGGGTGACGCGCGGGCCAGACCGGACGCGGCGGCGGGGGAACACGCGGCCCGCACGGCGTCGGACGACCCGGTGCGGCGTGGGCGAATCGGCGCGGGAACGGGCGCGACCGCCGGGAAGTACGCGGGGGGAGGCGTGCCCGGCGGCCTGGGCAGCGTTTTTCTGGAACGCCACGGCGTCAGTGTGGGCGCAGTTGCGGTGGTGAACGCTATTGGCGATGTGCTGGACGAGCGGGGCCGCGTGCTGGCCGGTTCCGGCACGGTTGCTCAGGTGGCTGGCCTCGGCACGCCGAATTTCACGCCCGGGGACGTGGAAAGCACCACCCTGGTGGCGGTCGTGACCGAGCATGCCCTCTCGAAAGCTGATTGCCGCCGCTTCGCAGACGCCGCGCAGTGCGCCCTGGCCCGCGTCATTCACCCCAGCCACACCTTCTGGGACGGGGACAGCGCCTTTATGCTCAGCAGCGCCGTGAAACCTGCCGCAGACCCCCTGCTGCTGGGCGCATTGGTGCAGGAGGCGGTGTGCGCGGCGGTACGAGACGCGGTGAGGATGGCCGACCCTGGCCGCCAAGAGCATCCGCAGTGACGGTCGCGCGCTCCCAAACCCTCTAGAATCTCCCCTGTGCTGCTGTCGGCCCTGTCTACTCTGAATTACCGGAACCTCGCGCCGGGAACCCTGGAATTCCCGGAGGGCGTCACCGGCATTTACGGCGAGAACGGCGCGGGGAAAACCAACCTGCTGGAGGCCGCCTACCTGGCCCTCACCGGGCAAACCGACGTTTCGCGGCTGGAACAACTGGTGCAACTGGGCGAAAAGGAAGCGTACGTACGGGCGGATTTGCAGCAGGGCGGCAGCCTCAGCATTCAGGAGGTCGGGCTGGGGCGTGGGCGGCGCCAGATGAAGGTGGACGGCATTCGCAGCCGCACCGGCGATCTGCCGCGGGGCAGCGCGGTGTGGATTCGCCCGGAGGACAGCGAACTGGTGTTCGGCCCCCCCGCCGGGCGGCGGACGTACCTGGATTCGCTGCTCTCGCGCCTGAGTGCGCGCTACGGGCAGCAGCTCTCCCGCTACGAGCGCACGGTGTCGCAGCGCAACGCGGCCCTGCGGGCCGGCGAGAACTGGGCCATGCACGTCTGGGACGAGGCGCTGGTAAAACTGGGCACCGACATCATGCTGTTTCGCCGCCGCGCGCTGTCGCGCCTGGACGAACTGGCGCGCGAGGCGAACACTGCCCTGGGCAGCCGCAAACCGCTGGTCTTGACCCTCAGCGAGTCCACCGCCCCCGAAACCTACGCCGCTGACCTGGCCGGACGCCGCGCCGAGGAGTTGGCGCGCGGCTCCACCGTGACCGGCCCGCACCGCGACGACCTGCTCCTGACGCTGGGCGACTTTCCCGCCAGCGACTTCGCCAGCCGGGGTGAAGGCCGCACCGTGGCCCTGGCGCTGCGGCGCGCCGAACTGGAACTGCTGGCCGAGAAATTCGGCGAGAAACCCGTGCTGCTCGTCGACGATTTCACGGCGGAACTCGACCCGAACCGCCGCCAGTACCTGCTCCACCTGGCAGCCAGCGTCCCCCAGGCAATTGTGACCGGCACCGAACACGCCCCCGGCGCGGCGCTGACGCTGCGGGCCAGTGCCGGGCGGTTCACGCAGATTGAACCGCAGGAAGTCCAGGCATGACCAGGCCAGGCAGAAGCAGTGCAGGCAGGATGCTGGCCCTCTCCCCTTGCCCCTCGGCCAGCCGCCGAACTGTAGGTTCGCGGTGACCCGGCGGCGCGCGGGCGGCCCGCTGGACATGAGCAAGCTGATGGGCGCGACCCTGGGAACGGCGCGGCTGGCGCGCGGGGTCGAGAAGGCGCGGGCCATTCTGCTGTGGCCGCACGCGGTGGGGCCGGAGATCGCCAGGCTCACCAGACCGCGTTCCCAGCAGGGGGGCACCCTGTTCGTGGAGGTGCGCGACAGCGCGGCGGCCCACCACCTGACCATGCAGCGCCATCACTTCATCAGGCGCCTGAACGAACTGATGAATGACCGTAATGTCACGGAAATTCGCTTCAGTGTGGGCACGGTCAGGCCCCCGCCGGACGCGCCGCGCGCTGCGCCGCTGCCGGCCCCGGACCGGGCGCGGGCGCGCAAACTGGTGCAGGACGTGCAAGACCCCGAACTCAAGCAGGTGGCCTTGCGGGCCGCCGAGGCCATTACCCGCGCCCGCAAATGGCGCGAGGAACAGGGCTGGCGGCCCTGCCCGGTGTGCGGCGAACCCAGCCAGGAGCAACCCTGCCGGGCGTGTGCCCTGACGCTGGAAGACCCGAACGTGAAACGCGCCGCCCGGAAAATCGTGCGCGAACCCGAACGCCTGGGCGAACTGGAAGGGACGCTGGGGGACAGCGGCCAGAACGCCGCGAAGTTCCTGGCGCTGGAGCAGCTGAAAGACCAGCTCGACCTGCTGGCCGTCGAGTGCGTGCGCGGCGGCGGCGCGGCGGAGTACGTGGATTTCCTGCGAATTCAGGCGCGGGTTTATCTGTGCCTGCACCTGGAGAAACCCATCGCGTCACTCCGAAAAGCCGACCTTCAGCACCTGCCCGAAAAACCCCGGCAGGTGCTCACGGCGGGGCGCGGCGAAAACGGGTAAGCCTCAAACCTGCTGGGGTGAACTTTTTTCCAGCTCTACACTGCCTGGGTGAAAGTCACTTTTTTAAAGATCGCCGCCACAGCGGCTCTGCTGCCTTGCACCGCGAATGCCGCCGATATTCATCTGGGGTTAAGTGTGGAGGGCACCGGGATTATCGTCGCGGACGCCCCAGGACTGGGCATCGTTCCCGGTGTTTCTATTTCGGCCACCACCCCCCTTTCGCAATACTTCAGTGCCCGTGCCCGGCTCAGTGCGGGCGCTTTCGTGCTGCCTATCCTCCGGCTCGACGGCACCATCCTCAGCCGGGGAGCCACTTACTTTGGCGTTGGTCTGGGGAGTGGCGTGGCCCTGGGAACCGGGGACATCACCCTCACGCAGGGATCTGCGGTGGGCCTCATCAACGTCCACGCGCTGGTGGGGAGGAACTTCAAGGCGGCCCAGGTAGAGTTACAGGCCCGTGCCGGGATTATTTACAGCGCTGGCCTCAGCGTCAATTACCTGTTGCCTAACCGCTGAGCTTGACCCCCTCGCCTACTGCGTCGCACAATAGCGGCAGGCGTTGAACCGCAGGAGTACCGCGCCACGTGTTCACGAGCGAGTCTGGGACGGTGAGAGCCAGACGGATAACAGCGCGCGAAGGGCAGCGGGGAGCTGACAACACAAAAGGGCCAGTCGCCGCAGACCGCGGCCGCTGGAACTGGGGTGGAACCGCGTAGGGGCTGAACTCTGCGTCCCCAGACGAGCGAGAAAAAGCCGTCTGGGGATTTTTTTTCTTTGCTCGGGAGGAGAACGGAATGCCCGCAGGATCGATGGAAGAACTGGTCAGTTTGTGTAAGCGCCGTGGATTTATTTTTCAGGGCAGCGAAATTTACGGTGGGTTGCAGGGGTTCTACGATTACGGCCCGCTGGGCGTGGAGCTGAAGAACAACATCAAGGCGGCGTGGTGGCGCAGCAACGTGTACGAGCGCGACGACATGGAGGGGCTGGATGCCAGCATCATCATGCACCGCATGGTCTTGCGCCACAGCGGTCACGAGGCGACCTTCAGCGACCCGATGGTGGACAACAAGAAGAACAACAAGCGGTATCGCCTGGATCATTTGTTGAAGGATCAGAAGGCCGACGTGCAGGCGCGGGTGGCCGAGTCGATGGGCGAGAGCGTGGAGAATTTCGCCGCGCTGGTCGCCGCGCTGAACGCGAACCCGGCGCAGGCTTCGCAGGCGCTGCGTGACGCGGGCGTGCGCGACTCCTTCTCCGGCGAGGTCGGCGAGTGGACGGAACCCAAGCCGTTCAACATGATGTTCAAGACCACCATCGGCCCCGTCGCGGACGACGAGTCTTACGGTTACCTGCGCCCAGAAACCGCGCAGGGCATCTTCACCAACTTCAAGAACGTGGTGGACAGCACCAGCCGCCGCCTGCCGTTCGGGATCGCGCAGATCGGGAAGGCGTTTCGCAACGAGATCACGCCCCGCAACTTCATTTTCCGGGTGCGTGAACTGGAGCAGATGGAAATCGAGTTCTTCGTGGTGCCCGGCACCGACGAGGAGTGGCACGAGCACTGGCTGGAAAAGCGCCTGAAATGGTGGGAAGACCAGGGCGTCCCCAGAAGCAAGATCGAGATTCTGGACGTACCCAAGGAAGACCTGGCGCACTACTCCAAGCGGACGTATGACCTGATGTACGACTACCCCACCCTGGGCCACGAGGAGATCGAGGGCATCGCCAACCGCAGCGATTACGACCTCGGCTCGCACACCAAGGCGCAGGGCGAACTGGGCCTGGTGGCGAAGGTGGAAGAAAACGCCGACTCCATCGCCAAGCTGACCATTCCGCACCCGGAGACGAACAAGCCCGTGGTGCCGTTCGTGATCGAGCCTTCGGCGGGGGTCGACCGGGCCATGCTGGCGGTGCTGTCCGAGGCGTTCACGAAGGAGACACTGGAAAACGGCAACGAGCGCATTGTGCTGAAGCTGAAGCCGCACCTCGCCCCCATTAAAGTTGCGGTGATTCCGCTGGCCCGCAACAAGGAGGAAATCACCAGCGTGGCGAAAGCTATCAAGGCCGAGCTGCAAAGCCTGGGCCTGGGCCGCGTGCTGTACGAGGACAGCGGCAACATCGGCAAGGCGTACCGCCGCCACGATGAGGTGGGCACGCCGTTTTGCGTCACCGTGGATTTCGATACCGTGGGCAAAGGTGAGGACGCCAGCCTGGTGGACACCGTGACCGTCCGTGACCGCGACACGCTGAGTCAGGAGCGCGTGAAGATCAGCGAACTGGCCGGGTGGATTCAGGCCAAACTGCGCTGATAAGTGGCTGGCGGGTACAGTTACGGGCGTCCGGGGAAAGCGCCCGAATGCCCTCCACTTCCCCCGCCAGCCACTTTTGGCTTCTCCCTCCGGTCGGGGTTTGAACAGGGCATACCCTGTTCTTCACCCGCCAGCTACTTACCACTCCGAAAAATAGATTGCGCATCTAATCTATTTTTCCGAACAGAGTGAGAAGGAGAAAGAAGGAGAAAATACCCAGCCTTGAGCGGGGATTTTTAATGTGTTCATACGGTTTTAATCCGATTCCCGAACATCCGGAAAGGCGCCGGATGCCCGTCCATCTCCTTAAAACCGTATTTTTTCCATGCGCTCCGCGCAAAATTGCGCCCGGACATGTCCGGGACTCAATTTGAAACCGTATCAGCCCTCAGCCTTTCATTTTGGGTTGCAGGCTGCGGGGGCGTTCGCCGCGTTCGTACACGACGTTGGCGCGGCCCACGATCAGGGGGTCAAGGCGGCCTATGTTGCGCTCGTCCTTGTTGGCGTAGGGGATGCGTTGCAGCACGTACCTTATGGCGTTCAGGCGGGCGCGTTTCTTGCAGTCGCTCTTGACCACCGTCCAGGGGGCGTCGGCGGTGTCGGTGTGGAAGAACATGGCTTCCTTGGCGGCGGTGTACTCGTCCCACAGGTCAAGGGAGGCCAGGTCCATCGGCGAGAGTTTCCACTGCTTGAGGGGGTGGACGCGGCGTTCCCTGAAGCGGCGGCGCTGTTCCTCGCGGCTGACACTGAACCAGAACTTGATGACGTAGATGCCGCTGCGCACCAGGTTCCGCTCGAATTCCGGGGCCTGGCGCATGAATTCCACGTACTCGTCCCCGGTGCAGAAGCCCATGACGTGCTCGACCCCGGCGCGGTTGTACCAGCTCCGGTCGAACAGCACGATTTCGCCCCTGGTGGGGAGGTGCTGCACGTAACGCTGGAAGTACCACTGCCCGGCTTCCTCGGCGGTGGGTTTCTGGAGGGCGACGGTGCGGGCCCCGCGTGGGTTGAGGTGCTCCATGAAGCGTTTGATGGTGCCGCCCTTGCCGGCGGCGTCGCGGCCCTCGAACAGGATGACCACCCTGGCCCCGGTGTCCTTGACCCAGGCCTGGAGTTTCAGGAGTTCCACCTGAAGGCGGTATTTCTCGTGCTCGTAGGTCTCGCGGGACATCAGGTACTTGTACGGGTAGAGGCCGTTGCCGCCGTCGGTGTTCAGCACCCGATCCAGGTTCGCGCTGGGCGTGCGGTCGCGGACGCTGAGGCGCTGGCGCTTCAGGGCGCGGTTCAGGGCTTTTTGCTCGTCGGGGCTGAAGGCCCCCAGCAGGGTGCTGGCGAGTTCGTCGAGTTCCACGGCGGGTTCGGCCTGAAGGATGTCCGACAGGGCCGTGAGTTTCGCGTCCAGCTTGGCGTCCATGCGGGCGTCCACGCTGCGCTGCTCGGTGTCCTGCGGCGTGGCACCGTACACCGTGTCTCCCTGCGTGACAGGCCGGGCCGTGATGTTCCGGGAACGTGTCTCGCTCGCTTCGCCGTCGGCAGGAGGGGCGGCGGTGCGTTTCACGTTATTGGGGCGCTTGGTGCGGCGGGAATTCGTCATGAACAGCAGACCTCCTGAAGCGGGATACCGTGAGTTTACGCCCCACGGTGGCAAGACTTCAGGGACTTGACACTCCGGAGCAAGGGCGTCCGGGGCGGTCAGGGCAAGATTCACTATTCTTCGGGTGGGGTGTACTTGTCTTCCAGGTACTGGCGGCCCGCGCTCAGGCGGCGCTCCTGCGCGGCACGGCCCTGCTGAATCACAGTGTGCATACGGCCTTCGATCAGCGAGAGCTGCTCCAGCAACTGCTGGTCGGAGTGGGGGCTGGGCGGCACGCTGCGGTAGGCGTCCAGCAGTTCCGGCAGGTCTTCACGGGCGGCCTGGCGGGCGTCGAAAGCTTCGCGGGACAGCATGTTCTCGCTGGCGGTGACGCGCAGGGCGTCGCGGGTGGCGATCACGGTGGCACGGAAGGCCCCCTGGGCCTGGGCGGGCAGGGCGCGTTCGTGGGTGTGCAGCAGCGTCAGCAGGTTCTGTTCGCCGTCGGTGGCAGCCTGGGCGTCCGCCAGGGGCACTTCAGGGGCGGGGGGTGGGTTCAGCAGGGTGAAGGCGCGGCGGGCCGTCCAGATCAACCCGAACAGGCCAAGCAGCAGCGTGAAAGCCAGCAGCCAGCCGGCCACGGCGCTGCCCTGGAACACCCCGAAGATCAGCAGCAGCAGGGAAATGGTGCCGATAATCACGGCCCCCAGCAGACTGAGGCCCAGCAGGGTTGCGAGGCCCAGGCCGCGCCGGGTGACGCTGGCCCCGCGCCGGAGTTTCTGCTGGGTGGCACTCTGCGGCAGCCACGGGTCGCGCCCGAACTGGTTGACGGTCTGGCCGATCTGCTGTTGCTGGGCGGGCGAAACGAGGGAATTGACCACCTTCGCCCCGGCCCTGGCGGCGGTGATCACGGTGCGGACAGGCGGTGCCATACGCTTACAGGGTACGTAGTGAACGTGAAAAAAGTTCCCGCCGGGCCTTGAGCGGGAACCCATAGAGCGGGCGCGGTCAGCCGTTCATCTGGCTTTTCACGAACATCTGCCCGATGAAGAAGGTCATGGCGACGAAGGCCAGGCTGGCGGTGGTGAGCCAGGCGGCGTTGCGGGAGGTTTCGGCGTCGCTCTTGCGCGGCAGCCAGTAGAACAGCATCAGGAGACCGACCGAGCCGAGGCCGCCGAGGTAATGCACGTACTTCTGGATGACGCCCATGCCCTGGTCGAGCAGTTTGATGCCCACGGCGGCCTGGAGCATCAGCAGGACTTGCAGGGTGATCAGGGCGGCGTGGGTGGCACTGGTCATGGTTTTCCGGCGGAAGGCCACCCAGGTCAGCACGGTGGTCACGAGGGCGGTCAGCAGGGTGATTCCCCCGACGGCGGAGTGAAGAGCGGGCTGAATGATGAATTCGTCCATGAGAATAAGTCTCCTTGAAAGGCAAGTCAGAGCTGACCGATCGGTCAGTGTTGACTTACCGTACGGTAAGGTGGCAAATTTGTCAAGGACAATAGGTGGAGATAGGCCACGCACGGCTAGCAGGATGATTCGGATTCAACCAATGCTTGAGCAGCCGGAAAAGAGTTGGAGGTGCTGCGCTGACTGTTTCGCCTCAGCACCATCTAGTCTGAGGGCTCTGCGTCCCTTCCCTCAGTGTTGGGGGTTCACCAGCGGCAAGCGCAGGCTGAGCAAAAAGGCCAGCGCCACGCCGCCCAGAGCCAGGAAGTACGCCCGGCGCAGGCCTTCTGCGAGTTCCACGCCTCCTGTGCTGATGGCCGCCGCGCCGATCAGCAGGGCCATGACCGCCACCCCCAGCGCCCCACCCATCTGCCGGGCGAACAGCACGCCGCTGGTGACCGCACCCAGTTCGCCCTTGCCAGCGCTCTGCTGCGCGGACAGCAGCAGCGTCAGCATGGAAAAGCCCATGCCAGTGCCCACGAAAAACCCCAGCACGCTGGTCACCCACAGGGGCGAGTGAACGCTAAAGGTCAGGGCGATGAACATGGCGACCAGCACCGCAAATCCCGCCTGCGTGATGCGCGCCAGCGGCACCTTTTTCATGAGTTGCGCGGCAAAAATGCTGGCGAGCGTCCAGCCGACCAGCATGGGCGTCAGGATGGCGCCGGCGGCGGTGGCCCCGCCGCCCGAGACGCCCTGTGCGTACAGCGGCAGGTAAGCGATCACGCCGAAGTAGCCCGCGCCGCCCAGGAAATTCCCGGCGAACGCCACACGCGTGACCCGTTCGCCCAGCGCCTGAATGGGCAGCAGCGGACTGGGGTGGCGGAATTCCAGAAACACCGCCGCCACCAGAATGGCCGCACCCAGCCCGGCGAGGAGCCACTGGTGCAATTCCAGGCCCCAGATCACCAGGCCGCTGCCCAGCGTGAACAGCAGGGCGCCCAGCCAGTCGATCTGCGCGGCGCGGCGCACGCCGGTCTGGCGCAGAAAGCGGGCCACCATCAGGAAGGCCGCCACCCCGAAGGGCAGGGAGACGTAGAACGTCCAGCGCCACGACAGGTGTTCAGTCAGAAAGCCGCCCAGCAGTGGCCCCAGCAACCCAGAGATGCCCCACACGCCGCTGATGAACGCCTGCACACGGGGACGCTCCTGCAAGGAGTACAGTTCCCCGACAATGGTGAGGCTGATGGTCAGCAGCGCGCCTGCTCCCAGCCCCTGCAAAGCCCGCGCCCCGATCAGCCAGCCCATGCCCTGCGCCGCGCCGCACAGCGCCGAACCCAGCAGAAAAAGCACCATGCCGGTCAGGTACAGCCGCTTGCGTCCCACGATGTCCGAGGCGCGGCCCCACAGTGGGCTGCTGACGGTGCTGAAGAGCATGTAGATCGCAAAGGGCAACGCGTACAGCGCCGAGCCGCGCAGGTCGCGGATGACGCTGGGCATGGCCGTCGAGACTACACTGGCCTCCAGGGCGTTCAGGAAGACGCCCAGAATCAGGCCGATGGTTGCCAGTTGTCTGAGACGAAGTTGCTGCGGGGTCAGGAGGGTGTCGGCGGGCGCGGTCACAGGTCAGGCTAGCGCCGCGCGGCGGAGGCGGAGTTCATTCTTTCATCACCGTCACCCATCACCGCCGTCTGGGCACAAAAAGTGTTAGAACAAGGCCCCTTGCCCGAGCCCCCCTCCCCTGCCCCTGCGCCGCGTGACGCCGCCGTGACCTTCCTTGAAGCGCGGCGAATGACGCCGCAGGGCAGCCAGGTGCTCACCGACGCCGTGGCGGTGGAAGAACCCCTGGAACTGCGCCTGCAAGGCGGCCCTGAACCGCTCACACTGGCGGTACTGATGCGAACACCGGGGCACGACCGGGAACTCCTGCTGGGCTGGCTGGTTTCCGAGGGCCTGCTGCCCGCCGAGTTTGACCTCCTGCCGGACGATGAAAACCGGAACGTGTGGCACCTGTTCACGCCCGAGTACGCGCGGCTGGCGGCGGGCGCCCGCCTGGGGGTGTCGTCCAGCGCCTGCGGCGTGTGCGGAACGGGCAGCATCGAACGGCTGGCGATCCGGGCCGGGTCGCCGGTCTGGACGGCTGAAACGGTCGAACCCGAACTGATCCTGGGTCTGCCGCAGCGGTTGCTGGCCGCCCAGGCGGGCTTTCACGCGACCGGGGGCCTGCACGCGGCGGGCCTGTTCTCGGCCAGGGGTGAACTGCGGCACGCTTTCGAGGACGTGGGGCGGCACAACGCGGTGGACAAGGTGGTGGGCCACGCTGCACAGCACCTGCCGCTGACCGATCAGCTGCTGTGCGTCAGCAGCCGCGCCGGGTTCGAGATCGTGCAGAAAGCCGTCATGGCGGGGATTGCGCTGGTGGTCACGGTGGGGGCGGCCACCAGCCTGGCGGTAGAGACGGCCCAGACCTTCGGCGTGACGCTGTGCGCCTTCACGCGCGAGGGACGTTTCACGGTGTACTCTGCGCCGCAGCGGATTCTTTCAGAAAGGCCCTGACCGCCTGCAGTATCGAGGCTTCCGCCTGGGCGCGGGACACTGCGGGAAGGCCGTCTCCCTGCTGCGGGCCGTACCGTCCGAAGAAGCTGTGAACCGCGCCGGGAAGCGTGGTCAGGGTTGTGGTGGGCGGCAGGCGCTTCAGGCCGTCCCTGACGTCGGCAGGACGCGCCACGCCGTCTCTTTCGGCCAGCAGCGACAGCACCTTCAGGTTCGTGCGCCGCAGCGACGTGTTGCGCGGCGGGTAGGCCGCCTCCAGAATCAGGCCGTCCAGCCGCAGCGAACGCCGCGCGGCATACTGGGCCGCCATCGCCCCGCCCAGCGAGTGACCGCCCACGAAAACGCGCCTGCGTTTGCCGTAGCGGTCGATCAGGTGATCGGCGCGGTTCACGCCCAGCACCGCCAGGTCGAGGGGAAACACCGGAATGACCGTCTGCACGCCGTCCTGCGCCAGGGCGCGGCCCAGCCACTCGTAGGCTTGCGGGCGCACCCGGCCCCCCGGATAGAAGATAAACAGCGTCTTCGCCTCGCCCCTGGCGGGCAGAATGTTGATGAAATGTCCGCCATCCTGCTGCAGGGTCACGCGGGCCGCCAGACTGGCTGGCGTACTCACGGCCTCCTGGCCCAGCACCAGCGGTGGGCGCTGCACCCACTGGGCCGCCAGCGTCGCCGCCCACCCAAGCACCAGGCCCAGCAGCACGAACAGCGCGGGGCGCCAGCGCACCTGGGCCGGCCGCCTCACGTTCGGAAAGCGGGTCAACCGGGCCTGCAGGCGAGGAAAAAGTGAACGCATGCTCCGTCAGCATGCCAGATTTCCCGCTAGCATACGCGGGTGACCACCCCGCGCCCCGCCTCGCGCCCCGTGCCCACGCAACCCGCCGGGTACGTGCAACTGGCGCGCTACAGCAGCCTCACGCACCTGTGGCGCGTTATTGCCGGGGCGCAGCAGGCCGGGCGCGACGTGACGCTGGTGCGCGGCGACACCCCGGAAACCGCCCGCCGCAAGCTCAGCGGGTACACCCTGCCCAATGCGGGGCTGTTCATCGACACGGCGCCCATCCTGCGCGAACTGGAGGACGGCTTCGAGGTTCACCCGGCCCTGATCGCCCTGCTGGGCGGCGACCCTGCACCGCTGAGAAGCGAACTGGACGCCCACCACGAACTGCAACTGGATTTCACGGTGGCCCTGACCGCCGGGCGCGACTTCATCTGCCGCCCCGACTTCAAATTCGTGCCCATCGTGAAGGGCCTCAGCGACCTGCCTCCCCAGCTGAAACTCCGCGCCCGGCGCTTTTCCCGTGACGAAATCAACATGCTGCTGCTGCGCTCCTGCGGCCTGGCCTAAGTGCAGCAATGCGGGAGACAGCCACCTTCTCCAAACCCCACCCTACAACTTCACCGTCCCATCAGCCCGAGGCCGTCGGGCGCGAAGCGCACGGGCTATAGGAACCGTCCCCGGACGTTCCGTACACAAAGCCTTCTCGCCTTAAGCCCCGTCCCAGAGCCAGCTCCCGCAAACAGCATCCACCTGCCGAGTGCAGCGACACTCCCCCCTCCACCAGGTTTGGGGCAATGTTTTTGCGAGTCTGGCGTCAACGCGCAGGTCGCCCAGCGCGGCGAAGATATATCCCCGGTGCGGAGAGCTGTAGACCTGCTTGCAGAGCGGGGCTGGGGGGGAGGGGAAGCACGAACCTCAACCGCTCCCAAAACCTCACCCGTCGCTGGGCGTACGCTTCTTGGGTTTGGTGGCGGCGAACGCGGCGAGTTGCGCGGTCATGCTGGCGGGCGTGTTGGTCAGCAGGTGCCGGCTGCTGGAGTTCATCTGTGCGAAGCGCTCGATGCGGTCGAACATCTCGCTGAAGAGTTCCTGTGGCATGTCCAGCGCGGGGCTGAGGCGCACCACGCGCTTGCTGCTGAGGCTAAGGTTCGCCATGACGCGGGCCTGGTGAATCTCGCGCAGGGCCAGGATGGCGGTGGCCTCGAACACCAGTTCCTTCAGCAGGCCCGGCAGCGGCAGGCCCACCATGGGCTGAAATTGCATGGCGAACAGCAGGCCCTGACCGCGCACCGTCTCGAACAGTTTCGGAAAGCGGCGTTGCAGGGCTTGCAGACGCGCCAGGCCCTGCTCGCCCAGGTGCAGGCTGCGGGCCGGGAAGTCGTTGTCGATCAGGTATTCCAGCGACTTCAGGCCCACCGCCATCGCCAGGGCGCCGCCGCCGAAGGTGTTGCTGTGCCGCTTCGAACTCAGACCGCCCAGCATCTTCTTGTAGATGGGGTGGCGCACGATGGTGGCCCCCACCGCTACCATGCCGCCCCCCAGCGGCTTGGCCAGCGTGAGGATGTCCGGGTCGAGGCCCTGCGCGGCGCTCTCGAACCAATGCCCCGTGCGGCCCAGCCCAGTCTGAATTTCGTCGGCAATGACCACGATGCCGTGCCGCTGGCACAGCTCGCCCAGGCCCTTCAGGAAGCCGGGCGGGGGAATGTTGACGCCCCCCTCGCCCTGAATAGGTTCCACCACCACGGCCACGACGTTGTCCGGGCCGACGCGGCGAATCAGGGTGCGCAGGGCGTCCAGATTCCCGTAAGGACTGGTCAGGGCGCCGGGCACCAGCGGGCGGAACACGTCCTGATACTCGGGATTCGGCGTCAGGCTCAGGCTGCCGTACGTTTTGCCGTGGTAACCGCTGCCGAAGGAGATGAAGTATTTGGCCCTGGGCCGCCACGCCTTGGCGAACTTCATGGCTCCCTCGATGGCTTCGGTGCCGCTGGAGCAGAAGAACACCTGATCGTCCGCGTGGCTGGGCAACTCGCGGGCCAGCAGGTTTACCAGGTTGGCCTGCAAGGCCGCGCGCCAGGGGCTGCTCGACTGCTGCGGCAGCGCCATAGCCCGGTTTTTTTCCATGAACTCCTGCACGAACTCGGTGATGACTGGCGGCATGTCCCCGAACGGCACGGCGGCGTACCCGGAGGCGTTGATGCGCCGCACGCCGCGCTCGTCCTCCAGTTCCCAGGGCGTCACGCGGTAAAACGGCCCGGCCAGGTCGAGCAGGTCAAGGCCGTACAGCAGTTCCTCGTTGCCGTACTTGAGGTCGAGGCGGCGGGCCTCGGCGGGCGTGAAGCGTTCGGAGAGCACGTCGTCGGCGCGAATGAAACGGCGGGCACTGGTGTGGGCCGGAGCGAGTTTAGACTCGTGGGAGTCTCGGATCATTCCGCCAGTGTAACGGTCAACTCCCGGCGAAAGTCAGGAGCGAGGTAAAGGCCGAGTGTATGGGCCAGTTCTTCCAGCCAGGCCCAGGCCGCCCGGTAACACCGCTCCAGTTGGTCAAGCCCGTCCGTGAGGGCCGCGTAACGTTGCATCACTGCCGGCGAAAGTTCCTGTTCGGCCAATCGGTACGGATTGAGCCAGTGCGCCGTCTGACCGTGTGCCAAGCGCGCGAGCCGCAACAGGGCTACCTGAAGCCAGCGCAGCAGTTCCAGCGCCCTGACCCGCTCCCCACGCCTCAGGACATTCCACCCGAACACCAGCCAGTTCAGCGCGCGGTCAAAAATCTGTTGCGCTTCCTGTGCCGGGTTCAGTCCGGGTCTGGCGGCGAGTTCCCGCAGCAGCGCGAGTAATTGCCCGTCTCTGTCCTTGACCAGCATCTTTTCAGGGTGAATGTGCTCGTTTGGCCAGTGAAGGACAGCGCCCATCTCAGCGACGTTTGCGACGTGCAATTCAATGCGGATCAGGCCCGACACCGTGATGTTTGGCGTTCCGAACTCGTTCACGACCTGATGCAGAATTTGGAATTCAGAGCCGTCCAGCATCTGCGCCAGCCACGGCACGACCTCCATTTCCTGTTCGGTGAAGGCGTAGTATTCCACGTCACTGAAGGCGTCACCGTTGCCCTGCGTGAGGCTGCCATAAGACAGCGCAAAGCGTATTCGGTCGTCGGTTTGCAGGGCGGCGCGAATCCGGGCGTCCAGTTGAAGTTGCTGCATCCACGCACTGTAAGGCGCCCATCCCCACTTGCCTGACCTCAGATGAAGTCAGGCTGACCTGAGCGCCTATAATTTCCCTTCGTGGAAAAGATTCTGCTGTCCCTTCCGGTTGGCGAGAAGGTTGGTATTGCGTTTTCTGGCGGCCTGGACACCTCGGCGGCCATCGCCTGGATGAAGAAGAAAGGCGCGGTGCCTTACGCGTACACCGCGAACCTGGGGCAACCCGACGAGAGCGATTACGAGGACATCGCCCGCCGCGCCCGCGCTTACGGCGCACAGGAGGCCCGCACGGTGGACTGCCGCGACCTGCTGGTACACGAGGGCCTGGTGGCCCTGATGTGCGGCGCGTTCCACATCGAATCGGGCGGCAAACGCTACTTCAACACCACTCCGCTGGGCCGCGCCGTGACCGGCACTGTGCTGGTGCAGGCCATGCAAGAAGACGGCGTGGACATCTGGGGCGACGGCTCCACCTACAAGGGCAACGACATCGAGCGCTTCTACCGCTACGGCCTGATGACGAACGCCAGGCTGCGCATCTACAAGCCCTGGCTGGACCAGACCTTCGTGCGCGAACTGGGCGGGCGCAAGGAAATGAGCGAATTCCTGACCGAGAACGGCTTCGAGTACCGCGCCAGCAAGGAAAAGGCGTACTCGACCGACGCCAACATCTGGGGCGCGACGCACGAGGCCAAAGACCTGGAATTCCTGAACAAGGGCATGAAGATCGTCGAGCCGATCATGGGCGTGAAGTTCTGGGACGCCAGCGTGGATATCCAGCCCGAGGAAGTCAGCGTGACTTTCGAGGAAGGTTTCCCGGTCGCCCTGAACGGCAAAACCTTCGACAACCCGGTGGCGCTGGTCGAAGAAGCCAACACCATTGGCGGGCGGCACGGGCTGGGCATGAACGACCAGATCGAGAACCGCATCATCGAGGCCAAGTCGCGCGGCATCTACGAGGCTCCCGGCATGGCCCTGCTGCACGTCGCCTACGAGAGGTTGCTGGCCGGTATTCACAACGAAGGCACGCTGGACAACTACCGCACGCTGGGCCGCCGTCTGGGAAGACTGCTGTACGAGGGCCGCTGGTTCGACCCGCAGAGCCTGATGCTGCGCGACACCCTGCAGAAGTGGGTGGGCCGCGCCGTGACCGGCACCGTCACGCTGGAACTGCGCCGGGGCGACGATTACACCATTCTGGACACCGAAAGCCCGAACCTCACCTACCACCCCGAACGCCTCAGCATGGAGCGTGTGGAGGACGAGGCGTTCAGCCCCCTCGACCGCATCGGGCAACTGTCGCTGCGCAACCTGGACATCGAGGATTCCCGCACCAAACTGGAGGTCTATGCCAGGGCCGGTGTGCTGCCGGGTGGACAGGTGAAAGCGCTACTGGAAGGCGATAAGAAGGAATAGGGCATTCAAGCGGTGCCAGAACGTGTTGCGGCTGTGAGGCCGTGCTACTGCATGCGAGGTTGTAGCTCCTGAAGCTGCCCTACATGCGGTAGCAAAGGTGAAACCGGCAAAAGTGGTGGGTGGAGAGAGTTGACGCCCTCTTCACCCACCATAGATTTTGTCCGCTCATACGAATTCCGTTTGTTTCGTTCACCCACCGGAACATCACCGGCGTGCTCACTCCACGTCTGGAAACCGTTTTGCTCGGATTGAACCGTTTTATAAACGATTCAATCCGAGTTGGTCTCAGGCCCGGTCGCGTAGCCACTGCAGCAGCAGGTCTTCCACCAGTTCACTCATGCTTTCGCCGCCGTCCTTGCGGTACTCGCGCCAGACCGCGCGGATGGTGCTTTTGCGGACGTACACGGCTTCGGCTTTGTCGTCGGCAGCGGTCTTGCGCCGGCCATCTGGGGCGGGAGTGGTTTTCTTGCTGCCCTTCTTCTTTTTCTTCTTGCCGGTGTCTTCCAGGTAATCAAAGCGGCTCACAGGTCAATGTCCAGTCACAGCAGTTCGCGGGAAAGCGAGAGAATGTCGTCCCAGGCCGTGTCGGCGCGGGGGTCGCGGATGTCGCGGCACAGCAGGCCGGCCTCGGCGGCTTTCTGGTAGGCGGCGTACAGCCTGACCAGGGTATTGCTCACCGTCCAGCCCTCGTCGCGCAGGCTTTCGCGGGCGTCCTCTCCGGCGTGACCGACCGGGGGCACACGGGTCAGGGCCACACGGGTCTTTCGCATGGCGTCGCCCTCATCGCGCAGAAAGTCCAGCAGTTCACGGGTGGATTCCAGTTCCAGGGCGGACGTGCCACTCGGCACCAGGATCAGGTCGGCGCGGCCGGCCAGTTGCCGCAGCTCCTTGCGTTTCGGGCGGCCTTCGGTGTCGATGACCAGCACGTCCAGATCCACCAGTTTTCTGGGTTTCACGTCGTCCGGCTGGATCACCGAATACCCCAGCCCGCCGTGCTCCCCGGCTTTCTGCGCCCAGCGCAGGCTGCTGCCCACGCGCCCGTCCTCGTCGACCAGCATGACGTTCAGGCCGCGTTCGTGAAATGCTCCGGCGAGGTGAACAGCCAGGGTACTTTTGCCCACCCCTCCCTTCTCGGATGTGATGGCAATGACTTTCGGCATGCCGTTCAAACTACCAGACCCTTCATGTTCTCATGTCAGCCCCGCAAGATAAGGGTTCAGTGAATACAGACACACCATTGCAGCAGCTTCTGGACTCCGAACCCTACTGGATTGCCCGCTCCATGCAGGAACAGGGCAGCCGCTTCTACCGCGCGCTGGGGCAAGCGCTGGAAGCCGCCGACGCCGTGAACCGCCGCCGCATTTACGAAACCTGGACGGCCGAGTGCCTCGACTTTTACCAGCGGGGCCTGCGCCTGGCGGAAGCGGAGCGCTAAAGCATTGCCCAAAGAGCGAGGTGCTTTGGGCCGAGCGGCGCGATTGAATTGGGAAACACTGGAGTATGCGGGATAACGTTCCACTCCTGACAGAATTCGGCGAACTGCTCTAGGATGTCCAGAATGAACTCCACTCCCACGCTGCTGGCCGTTTACGCTCACCCCGACGATGAAGCCTTCAGCGTGGGCGGCACCCTGACGCACTACGCCCGCAGAGGCGTGAAAGTCGTGCTGGCCTGCGCCACACGTGGCGAAGCCGGGAAAATTACCGTGCCAGGCATGACCGTGGACGACCTGGGCCAGCAGCGCGAGCAGGAGTTGCGCGCCGCGTGCCAGGCGCTGGAAATCCCGGAACCCGTGTTCCTGGATTACCACGATTCCGGGCGCTATGAACGCACACGTCTTGATGACCCGAAAGCCATGATGAACGTGAACGTGTTCGACGTGGAAACAAAACTCCGCGCCCTGATCACCGAGGTGAAGCCACAGGTCATGGTCACCTTCGACCCGCACGGCGGGTACGGTCACATCGACCACCTGCAGATTCACCGGGCGACCCTGGCCGCGTTTTTCAGCACGGGCCACCTTCCCGACGGCGGGCCGCAGCGCCTGTACTACAACGCCCTGACTATCCAGGCCGCCGAGGGCATTGCCCGTATGGGCCAGAACCTTTCGCCCGAAATCTATGGCGTGTCCGACTCCACCATCGCCGTGCGAATGAATGTCAGCGCTTACGCCGCGAACAAGAAGGCCGCGCTTGCTGCCCACGGCACCCAGATGGGCGAAACCAGCCTGATGGGCCGCATGACCCCCGAGGAGCGGGAGCAGATGGAAACACGCCTGCTCGGCGTGGAGTCCTTCAGCATTGGCGGAACGCGCACGCCCCTTACCCGCTACCCCCTGCGCGGCCTGTTCGATGGCCTGCCCGAATTCGAGCACCTGGACGCCTGAGCGCTTGCTTGTGCCATAAAAAAAGCGCCGCTGTAGAGCGGCGCTTCGTCAATTCTATTTACTCGGTGGGGGCGCTTCCGGTGTTGCGGCGTCCCCGGCGGCGGCGGCGACGTTTGGCATCGTCACTGCTGGCGGTTCCGTTCGTCTGGGTGGCTTGAGCCTGGGCAGGCTGAGCTTGTGCGGCCGCAGGAGCCGGGCGGTGGTCGCTGCCCTGTCCCTGGTGCCCCCCTCCCTGTTGGCCCCCCTGTTGGCCGGAGCGTCCGTTCAGGTGACGAACGGCGCCACGGTCACTGTTGCCGCGAGTCCAGCCGCGCCCGCCACCCTCGCCGCGCTCGTGGCGGCTGTACCCGCGTTCACGGCCCGCGCGGGCCTGAGTGGGGCCTTCGTCCGGGGGCAGGTTGTCGGTCGTCCAGTCACCAAAGTACATGCGCTGCACGGTGATGTTCACCGGGCGCAGGTGCTCGTTGCGGGGGCGTTCCAGCGTGATGACCCGGCGAGATGACCCACCGCCCGAACGGCTCTGGCCGCCTTCGCCCATGCTGACGCCGCCGAAGGTCGGGCTGCCCTGGCGGCCGCCCCGGCCACCGCCACGCTGCTCGTTACGGTTCTGGCCCTGTCCGCTGCGGCTGCGGGTGTACCCGCCACCACTTGGGCGAGCGCCACTTTGCGGACTGGTTTGAATGCTGGGGTCGTCCAGCGTGAACTTGCGCGGCGCGCTGACCTGCACTTTCTGCAATTTCTCGCGGTGTTCCGCCTCGCGGTCTTCGCGGCGGCGGGCACGGGGTTTCACGGGGGTATCCGTATCCATACTTTTCTCCTGCGGGGCTTTCAGTTGGCCCAGCTTGTACTCGGGGTCGGTGGGGTCGGCCAGCACCAGGTCGATCTGGCGGGCCAGGGGTTTCACGTCCTGAATGGTGATGCCCACCGGGTCGCCCAGACGGAAGCTCTTGCCGCTGCGGCGGCCCTTGAGCATCTGCGCGTCCTCGATAAACACGTAGTAATCATCGTCCAGGTGGCTGATGTGCAGCTTGCCTTCCACACCGTTGTCCAGCGCGACGTACAGCCCCGAAGCGACCACGCCGGACACGTTCCCCTGGAAACTCTCGCCCAGGTGTTCCTGCGCCCACTTGCACTGGTAGTACTTCGTGAGGTCGCGTTCGGCCTCGGCGGCGGCGCGTTCACGGTCGGACGTGTGCTCGCCCATGCCGGGGAGCCGCGCCTGAAACTGAGCCAGGTTGCGGTTGCCAGCCTTGAATTCGCCGCTTTGTACAGCTTTCAGGGTGCGGTGCACCACCAGATCCGGGTAACGGCGAATGGGCGACGTGAAGTGCAGGTAGTCGTCGAACGCCAGGCCGAAGTGGCCCAGGTTCTCGCCCGCGTACTTGGCCTGCTGCATGGAACGCAGCAGCAGCGTGTTCACGACGCTTTCGCGGTGGGTGCCGCGCACCTGCTTCAAAACTGCCTGGTACGCCTGCGGGGTAGGCTCCCCGCCAGGGAAGGCGAATCCCAGCCGGCCAATCGCCTGGCTGACGTCCTGAAAGCGCTGCAGGGTGGGTTCCTCGTGAATGCGGAAGAGGGTCGGCACCTCGCGCTGCAAGAGGAACTGCGCCACGACCTTGTTCGCCAGCAGCATCAGGTCCTCGATCATGCCGCGCGCGGTTTCCTCGCGGATGGGGATCAGTTCCATGCGCCCGTCTGGGCCGACATCCACTTTCACTTCGCGCAGTTTGAAGTCCAGCGACCCTTCCCGCAGGCGCTTCTGACGCAGTTTGGTGGTGATTTTCAGCAGCAGGTGCAGGTCGCCTTCCAGGTGGCGGGCGTGTTCGGGCAGGGTGGCGGTGGCTTCGCTGTACGCCTGCACCTCGTCGTAGGTGAGGCGGGCCTTGCTGTTGATCACGCTGGGCGCAAGTTTCACGTCCAGAATGTCCCCTTCGGGCGACAGCTCGACCAGGGCGGTCATGGTCAGGCGATCCTGATGGGGCACCAGGCTACACACGCCGTTTGAGAGGTGCTCGGGCAGCATGGGCAGCACACGGCCCGGCAGGTACACGCTGGTGGCCCGCGCGTACGCTTCCTGATCGAGGGGCGTGCCTTCCTTCACGTAGTGGCTCACGTCCGCGATGTGCACGCCTACCACGAAGTTCCCGTCCGGCACCGGCTGAATGTGAATGGCGTCGTCGAAGTCCTTGGCGTCGCGTCCGTCCACGGTAAAGATGTTGAAGTCGCGCAGGTCAAGGCGACCCACCAGGGCTTCCTCGGGAATCTCGACCGGCACCGCTTCAGCCTGCGCCAGTACATCGTCCGGAAAGTCGCCGCGCAGCTTGTACTTCACAATGACGGCTTCCGTCTCGGTGAAGGGGTCATCCTCGGTGCCCAGCACGCGGGTCACCTGGCCAAACACCTCGTCCTCACCGGTCGTTTCCGGCCAGAACAGTTCAGTCACGACCCGGGCGCCGCCTTCCAGCTCTTCCAGGCCGTCGGGCAGCAGCAGAATACGGTGACGGGCGCGGTGGTCGTCCGGCTTCAGGATCGGGTGACCATGCTGGAATTCCAGCGTGCCCACCAGCTGGCGGTAAGCCCGCTGAACAATCCGAACCACACTGGCCCGCGGGTTGCCGTCGCCTCTCTGGCCCCGGCGTCCGCCACGGTTGTCGCGTGTGTCGCCGCGACCTTCCATGCGCACCAGCACGATGTCACCGTTCCACGCTTCCATGGTCTTGTCGGCCGGGACGTAGTAATCCTCGCCGCCACTGTCGGGGATAACGAAGCCGAAGCCCGCCTGCGAGGCCTGAAAACGCCCGCGTACCAGACTCATGGCATCCGGCAGACCGTAGGTTTTCTTGCGCGTGCGAATGACCTGACCGGCCTCGACCAGCTCTTCCAGCAAGTCAGTGAGGTTTCGCCACCCACCCAGGCGTTCCAGCGTCTGGCGCGTGAAAGTCTTCTCCAGGTCGCGCACGTGAACAGGTCGGCCCAGTTTCCGCAACTGCGCGATCAGGATGTCCTGCTCCGGGTTCGCGTCGGGAAGTTCTTCCCCTTCAGGCTCCACGGCTTCTGGTTCAGGCGCCTGAGCGGTTTCTTTGGTGCGTTTGGGCTTGCGGTTCCTGCGGCTGGGCTGGGCAGCCTCCTGGGGAGCTGGCGTGTACTCCTCGTCGAACGCGGCCGGGGAATCCACGAAGGACTCCTTGGTCGTGTGCGTAATGGTCGTGTGCGTAATCGCCGGCGCCGGGGTTTCCGGCTCGACCGGCACGCTCTGCACCCCCGGCAGGTCGGCTGGCATTTCCGCCGTTTTCGCTGCTTTGGGTTTGCGGCCACGGGTGGCTTTCGGCCTGGGAACCTCAAGAATCACCGGTTCCGGTGTGGCCTCCACGGGTGCGGGAATCGGTTCTCCGACTTCAGCGACGGGGATCGCTTCCGCTTTCGGCTTGCGGCCTTTTCTGGCGGGCCTGGGGGGAATGACCTCTGCAAGTTCGTGGGTCGCCTCCACGAGCGCTTCCATCTGCGGCTGGCGGTCAACGCTTTCCGGGTTCACTTCCGGCTGGGCAGGAGCCACGTCCAAGTCAGCCTGACTTTCCATCACGGGAACTTCAGCTACTTTCGTCTTCCTGGTTCTGGAACGGCTCTTAAGAGCCACCGGCTCTTCAGCAACTTGAGGCTCGCTGCTGACCCGCTCGGCGCTGACTTCCTCAGCCCTGGCTTTGCGGCTCCGGCTGGTTTTCTTCGTCTCGGCGGGCAGCTCTACAGCCACCGTTTTGGTAGCCGTTTTTTTCTTCGTGGCCCTGGGCGTCGCCGCCGCGGGCACACTTTCAGGCCCTTCCATCTGGAAAGTCCCTTCGTTGGTGTTCACGGCGTCTGCCGAAGTTGATGTCGACTTTTTCTTTTTCGGACTGGACGATGCACTGGCCTTGGCTTCCGGTGCGGCGTCCTGCTTTTTCACTCTTGGCATTTACGCACCTATGGTCAGTACGCGCCCGTGAGCAACACATTCTGTAAACGGCTGGCCTGCGAAGTCACTTGTTTCGCGGCGTGGACGTTCCACTCACGGGGAACAGGGTCTGACCCATCTCTCTTTGCTTCCTCGGGCTTACTCGCACGTTCCTTCCGCGACCCTCATGGTTCATGCGGTGATTGCACGGCAGTTCCCGGCAGCAAAACCAGCATAACACGCCGTGCCTTACGTTGTCTTTACATAATCTGGCGGATGGGTGAACAGCAGCAGAGCGTCAGTGACGACGAGAATGGAACGAAAAGGAACAGAGTTCGCTTCACACGTCTGCTTTCCCGGGTTTTGAGGAAAGCGCAGAGAATACCTACGGGTGGTGACGGGCCCTTATTCAGCAGGCAGTGGCGCGGGTCTCGTCGATTGACCCGATTATCTTTTATATTTCTGGCCCAGAAGCTGGCCTAAGATGCGTACCAACCGGGACAAGTCATGATTGTTCTCCGCATTCACGGCATTGAACAATCTGGAATGAACAGGGTTCTTTAGAGGTTCTGTGGCAAAACCTGACCCAGTTCGATCACGCCGCTTAAGGGGGCGTGGTCGCTGAGTTTTATGTTCCTGTCGACGCACACCTGCTTGATCTGTACGCCGGACGCCAGCAGGTAATCGATACGCCAGCCGACGTTGTTCGCGTAGGCGCCCGCCCGGTTGCTCCACCAGGTGTACTCGGCGGCTTCACCCAGGTGAGCGCGGTGGCAGTCGGTCAGGCCGCTGGCCAGGTGGGCAGTCATCCATTCGCGCTCGTGGGGCAGGAAGCCGCTGCTTTTCTGGTTGCTGCGCCAGTTCTTGATGTCCACGTTCTGGTGAGCGATGTTGTAATCGCCGCCCAGCACTACGGGCAGGCCCTCGGCCATTACGCCACTGACCCACGCCTGGTAGTCGACCAGCACGCGGTCTTTGAAATCCTGACGCACTTCGCCGCTGCTGCCGCTGGGCAGGTACACGCTCACGAAACGAATGCCGCGCACCACGGCGCTGATCACGCGGCCTTCGGCGTCCACTTCATCGTGCAGCATGCCGATGCGGGCGTCCGTGAATTCATGGCGGGTCAGCAGGGCCACGCCGCTGTACCCGGCTTTCTGTGCGGCCCCCCACACGCCCCCGTAACCCAGATGCGCCAGCGCGTCCGGCATGGGGTCGGCCCGCACCTCCTGAAGCAGCAGCACGTCCGGGGCTTCACGTTCCACCCAGTCCACGAACCCCTTGCGAATGGCGCTGCGCAGGCCATTGGCATTGAAGGTCGTCACTTTCAGGGTGGGCAGCGCGGTGTTCATTGGCCCCGTGTTCATCGGTGCAGTGGTCATCGGGCAAAGAATAATGGGGAAAGGCTTTCTGAATGCCAGTTCAGTCAATTCAGTCCCATTGATTGTGGCGAGAGGGTACGCTGAGCCTCATGGCAGACATCAAGTTCTTCAACGAGTCCGACGGTCAGGAGTTCAGCATGGCCCAGCACCCCAAGGCTGCCCGCGTGCTGGACGACATCAGGGTCTGGGCGGAATCGAACAGGTTCGAGCACGTGACCTTCTGGCGCGACCCGCAGGACGAGCACAAGTTCTGGGTGCAGCTGGGCGATGACCGCCTGAACTACTGGATTCACGACAGCACCTTCACTGAAGGCAAGCACGAGACGGTGGAAATGCAGATGGATTATGCCCGTGGAGCGCAGCGCCGCAGCGCCGCCGGGTTCGCCAAGTTCGACAAATAGGCGCGCAGTCCAGATATTCGGGAGCCGGGTCAGGCTCCTTTTTTTTGGACTAGAAAGATGATCAGGTGAAGCGTGTCCGCCAGAGGAAAAGAAAGGGCCTTCAAGTCTGCTTTGAGGTCGTAGGTGCTCAGGAGATCGGCAGCGTCCAGGTTGTTCAGGCGGAGGGGCAGCGTCACCTCCAGTCGCCTGGCCAACAGGCCCGCAGCAGACAGCAACTCCTGCACCGGCTCCTCGGCACCCCGCTTGGAGGTCACGCGACCTACCTGACGCCAGAGCCGGTGCAGGTGTAGGTGACCCTGCACCCCCACGATCAATTCACCGCCGGGCCGCAGGACACGCTGTGCCTGCGTGAGCGCCTGAAGGGGATCGAGGCAGTGCAGGAGCATGCGGATCATGAACACCACGTCGAAAGACGAGTCCGGGAAGGGCAATTCCTCGGCGTACCCCTGCTGAACTCTTGGCCCTGGGTGTGGATCGAGACCTGTTCTTTTGCCCTGGTGGCCGCGCATGCCCAGGAAGTTGAGGAGTCGCCCCTCGCCTGCCCCGATGTCCAGCACGTCAAGCACGTCACAGTAGGCGGGAAGATTCATGGCATTCAACAGCGGGTCGTGCGGCCAGTCCCGCCCCAGCTGGAATGAGAGGAGAGCATCCCGTTCGTTCAGGCTCATCTCGGTTGACCTCTGACGGAAGGCGGCGAAGCGTATCCAACTGTTAAAACCGTCGGCCACCTGCATCTTTGAGCGTTTAAATCTTCGGACATTTAGACGTTGAGACGCCGCACCACCGGCTCATTCCTCGTGAATAGCGACATACACGCCATCCGCGTTCATCCAGCCCCGGTACATGCCTTCGGTGTCGTAGGGCAGCGCGACGTTCCCGTGCCTGTCCACCGCGCACAGGCCCGCGCCGCCCCCGCCGAGGCGGCCGGTCTCGTCGATCTGCGCCTGCGCGGCCTGCGCGAGGGTTTCTCCGGCGTACAGCATCCGGGCGTGAATGCTGTGTGCCAGCGCCGTACGAATGAAGAGTTCGCCTTTGCCCGTGCCGGACACGGCGCAGGTGAGGTCGTCCGCCCAGGTGCCCGCCCCGATGATGGGGCTGTCCCCGACCCGCCCGACGGGTTTGGCGGTGTACCCACCGGTGGAGGTGGCGGCGGCCAGGTGACCGTGCGCGTCGAGGGCCACCGCGCCCACCGTGCCGTGCTTCTCCTGCGCGGTAGCCTGGGCAGCCGTGCCCTGACGCTGGCGTTCCAGCATTCTTTCCAGCAGTTCGCGGCGCGAATCGGTGGAAAAGAAGCTGTTCTCCACCACCTCCAGCCCGCGCTCCTGTGCCCAGGTGTCGGCGGCCTCGCCGATCAGGAGCAGCGGATCGGCCTGCTGTGCCAGTGCGCGGGCCGCCAGAATGGGGTGCTTGATGCGTTTTGCCCCGGCCACCGCGCCCGCCAGGCTGGTCTGACCGTCCATGATGGCGGCGTCCAGTTCATGCGTCCCGCCCTGGTTGAAGGCCGCGCCGTGACCGGAGTTGAAACTGGGATGCGACTCCAATTCCACCACCGCCGCCGTGACCGCGTCCAGCGCCGTGCCTCCACCGGCCAGCACCGCGTACCCGGCCTCCAGAGCGTTTCTCAGGCCAGCACGGGCGGCCGCGTCGGCTTCCGGTGTAAGGCTGGCTTTCGAGATGGTTCCCGCCCCACCGTGAATGGCGATCACGGGCTTTCCTGCTGTGTTGGTCATGCCCTCAGGCTAGCGCCCGCAGACACTCAGGACGCGAGGGGAGCGGAGACTCTGCAGGAGCTTGGACTGCGGGCACCCCGACATCTGGAGGCACTACAAAGGAGAAATCCTCCTACAGCGGGCTGAACAGCGGCGCCCCAGCCCCAAAGGATTTACGAGTCGCCGCGCCGGCTGGCCTGATGCGCCCTGAACCACTGGGGTTGAGAACCGTCCAGATCGGTGAAGCCGTAAAGGTCGGCCAGTTCGCCCACGTCCATGACTTTGCCGCTGAAGCGCCGGGCCTGCGGGTCGGCGGCGAGCGCCACGAGGCCCCGTGCGGCGTAGTGCGGCGTTTCCGTCTGGCCGGCCAGTTCCTCGGGTGTGTGGTGCGTCAGCATCAGTTCCGTGCGCATCCAGCCGGGCGCGACACCGATCACGGGAATGTCCTTTGCCTGCAGATGATGCCCCAGCGCGTACACCAGGCGGTTCTTGGCCGCTTTGCTCACCTCGTAGGGCAACCAGGCCGGCGGCTCGTCGGTGTGCCAGGTGGTGTTGAGGATGATGCCCGAATGGGCGTGACCCATCAGGTGCTTCAGGGCCAGCAGCGAGGTGACGTAATCGCTGTAGGCGCCCCCCAGCAGCATGCCTCTGAGTTGTTCCAGCGGTTCGTCCCAGACTTCGGATGGCTGCGTGGGGTTCCTCACGACGTCGTGCCCACCCCAGGCGTTATTGACCAGGATGTCCAGGCGCCCGTGCTTTTCCCTGATGCTCAGCATGAGGGCTTCCACCTGCGACGGGTCGCTGTGGTCGCAGCGGACGGCCTTGCCCTGTCCGCCGGCGGCCTGAAGGGCGTCCAGCGTGTCGTCGATGGTGGTGTCCGGCAGTTGCGCCTGCGTACTCTGGCCCCGAACACTGCGGGCCGTGCAGATCACGAACGCGCCCGCCAGCGCCAGCTCCAGTGCCACTGCGCGCCCCAGTCCCCGCGAAGCCCCGGTCACCAGGGCGATTTTGCCGTTCAGCGAGGGCGTCATCCCATTATTTTACCGGCCCCAGGTGCCGCAGGGCCAGTCAGATCAATTCCTGCCGACGGTCGCGGAACACCACGTAGGCCAGCCCCAGGGTGCTCAGGATGCTGACCAGGCTGCTCAGGCCCGAGCTGATGAGCGGCAGGGTGATGCCGGTCAGCGGCAACACGCCCAGGGCCGCGCCGATGTTTTCCAGCACCTGAAAACCGATCTGGCCCAGGATGCCGGCCATGATGATCTGGTCGTCCAGGCGGCTGGTGCTTCCGGCCATGCTGGCCAGCGTCCAGAACAGCAGGCCGTACAGAAGCAGCACGCCGAGCGCACCCACGAAGCCCTGTTCCTCGGCCCAGGTACTGTAAGCGAAGTCGGTGTGCGCGGCGGGCAGAAAACCGTTGTGCGACTGGCTGCCCTGCTTATACCCCTTGCCCTGAAGCCCACCGGAACCGACCGCGATGGTGCTCTGAATGACCTGGTAGCCGGCCCCGCGTGGATCCTGGTACGGGTCGAGGAAAATAGTCAGGCGTTTTTGCTGGTACGGTTCCAGGTGCGGGTAAAGCACCGTCGGGACGGCGACGGCCAGCGCCAGGGTCGCCAGCAGGGCGTGCCAGGGGGGAATGCGGGCGGCCAGCATCATCACCGCGAACATGGCGCCCAGCACCATCGCCCCGCCGAAGTCCTGCGTGATCACCAGCGCCAGCGCCGGCAGGAAGATCAGGAAGGCGCGGTTATACGTTCGCAGGCCCTGATACCCCTCGCGCAGCGCCACCGCCAGCATCAGGATCAGGGCGAACTTCAGGATTTCCAGCGGCTGGAATTGAACGGGCCCAACCACCAGCCAGTTGCGTTGCCCGTTGACTTCCTTCCCAAGCACGAAGGTGCTGGCTTGCAGGAACAGGGCCGCCCCGTACAGCCACGGCGCCGCCTGGTAGATGCGTTCCTTTCCGGCCTTCCACATCACGAAGACCGGCACAGCGGCCAGCGCAATGCCCAGCATCTGCTTCGTGAAAATGCCCGGCGTGGCCGTTGGCGACAGGGCCGCCGTACTGACGGTCATGAGCCCCACCCCCAGCAGCAGCGCCACGATGAGGGGCAGGCGCAGATCGTATTTCAAGAAGTCACCTTCGACACACCGACAGGCTAATGCACCTGATGCTGAGTTGAGTATGGGGCGGGCCAGAGGGCGGCGCATTAGAGAAACGCACGGTAAAGCTGCGGTGGGGAGAATATCCTTCGCTTCGCCTTCTCGGTGGCAAAAGTCAGGAATACAGTGCACCGCATCTCTTTTGAGGGCCTTGTCAAGCGGCGCAGCATAGGCCCCGTAGGTAGACGGCGAGAGATCATTCGGGCCAGTGCCGCCTGACCGCCCTGTTCACCTTCTGACCCGGCCCATCTTTTCAGCTTGCCCGCGCCGTGGTACACTTCTCCAGTTTGTCCCCGGAAACGGGGATGCATTTTCGCGTGAAACCAGCAGGCCCCCGCCCGTTGTGGCAGCTTTGAGTGGCATGGGCGGCCTTACCGCGAGCAAGGAGAACTGTCATGAAGCGTACTTACCAACCCAACAACCGTAAGCGGGCCAAGACTCACGGCTTCCGCGCCCGCATGAAGACCAAGGCCGGCCGCAACATCCTGTCGCGCCGCCGCGCCCGTGGTCGTCAGCAGCTGACCGTCAGCGACGAGTAATCTCGCCTCGTCTGCCCCTTTCGCGGGATTACCCATCACCACTGTGAACAGCGCCACGCAGGACAGCACCGAGCAAGCTCGGCCCGCCCGTCCGGTGGCGCTGGCCTCGTTGAAGGGCGAAAAGGAATTCCGGAAAGTGCGCAGCCACGGAGTGGCCGTGCGAGATGCGCTGTTTACCCTGCGTGTGGCCGAGTACCGCCCGCGCTACGGGGAAACGTGGCACCCCCGGGCCATCGTGGGCATCGTGGTCAGCAAGAAGACACTGAAGCACGCGGTGAAACGCAACCGGGCGCGGCGGCGCGTGCGCGAGGCGCTGCGAACCTTGCCGGGCGGGCTGCCCCCCTGCCGGGCCATTCTGATGCCCAATCCGGCGGTGCTCACAGTGCCTTTTCAGGAGCTCCAGGCCGCGCTCGCCAGGGCACTGGCCAAAGCGCCGGGGCGCGTGAAAGGCGGCAAGTCCCGTGGGCCAAAGTCAGGCGGGGCTGCCAAATCAGGGAACCCGGCGGAGGGCCGCCGCGTAACAGCGTCCATGAACTCCACAGCACCGAAGGAGGAAATGTGAGCGAACCCGTATCAAATGGGTTAGCATCTGGGGGGGCAAGCTCCGGAGGCAGAGCGGCGCGTGGCCTGGTTCGCATCGTGCGGGCCTACCAGCATCACCTTTCCCCGCGTAAACCCGCGCCCACCTGCCGGTTCACACCCACCTGCTCCGAGTACGCCGCGCAGGCCATCGAGCGCTTCGGGGCCATGAAGGGCGGGTGGCTGGCGACGTGGCGCATCATGCGCTGCAACCCGCTGATCGAGGGTGGGTTCGATCCCGTTCCCACGCACTTCCCTAGACACCCCCACAACAAAAGCGAGAAGACGACGCATTCATGAAGAACAAACTCCTGCTTCCCCTGACCGCCGTGGCGGGCACCCTGCTCCTCACGGGCTGCATGCCGAACACCCCACTCCCCACCTTCGGGAAGGCCATCACGCCGCAGTGGATCAAGGCGGACTTCGACGGCAAACCCGGTGATGAACTGATCGCCACCAGCAACCTTCAGGACGTGGTGTTCAACGACCGTGGTGAGATCATCGGCTGGTACGTGAAATCCTACGCGGGCACGCCGTACATCAAGAACAGGAACGGAAGCTGGGGTTTCTCCGCCTTGAAAGACCAGAAAGGCATTGCGAACATGGTCGGTCAGGCGCAGGTGGCCGGACGGCACGCTCTCGCGGTGAGCGGCGGCGACCTCGACCCCACGAAAGAAGCCCAGGTGACGGCCCCGACCACCGAAACCAGGCTGGAGCAGAACACCCAGACGGCGGTCTTCAGATACACGCAGGGCGGCGCGACCGTCACGAAAACCGTGACCCTGCACCCGCGCAACTTCAAGATCGACCTGAAAACCAGCGTGCAGGGCGGCCCGGAGAGCGTGAACATCCTGTTCCCCGGCCTGGGCAAGAACAGCGGGCCCAACGTGCAGGCGCTCTCGGGCGGACAGGTGGTGCAGCTTCAGAACCAGGTGCTGAAAAACGTCGAGTACGCCGCCATGCAGGAGAAACCCAGCCAGGTGGCGCACGCGCTGATCGTGGGGCCACAGGCCGGCACGGCGCTGGACGTAACCCTCACCGGTGGGCAGCAGGCCAGTATCGTGGCGCAGGTGCCTGCCGAGAGCAACTTACAGGTGTACGGCGGCAAGAACGAACTGATTCACCTGTACCAGAGCGGCTACGCCCAGTACATGCCGGGCCTCTTTAAACCGAATCTGTTCGGGCAGATCAGCCTGTGGATCGTGAAGTTCATGGAGTTCCTGTACAAGATCATCGGGAGCTGGGGACTGGCCATCGTGGCCATGACCATCCTGGTGCGCCTCGCCATGTGGCCGCTGATGCAGGCGCAGGGTCGCACCAGCGCCCGGATGCAGGTCATGCAGCCGCGCATCAAGGAAATCCAGGAGCGGTACAAGGACAAGCGCGACATGGAGTCGCAGCGCGCCATGCAGGCGGAAATGCAGCAGCTCTACAAGGATCACAACTTCAACCCGGCGGGCTGCCTGAGTTCTTTCCTGCCCTTCCCCATCCTGATTGCGCTGTGGTCGACCATCCGCAACTTCGAGTTCGACAAGGGCTTCCTGTGGATGCCGGACCTGGCTATTCCCGATCCCCTCTACATCATGGCGCTGCTGTACGTGCTGGCCAACATCGGGCAGTTGTACGTGATGACGCGCAAGTCCCCGGAGATGTTCAAGCAGCAGATCATGATCTACGTGATCTTCCTGTACTTCGCCTTCACCTTCCCCGCTGGCGTCATCATTTACAGCGTCCTGAGCACCCTGATCGGCATTCTTCAGCAGGTGATCATCAACAAGCAGGTGGAACGCGAAACCCAGAGCCTGGCGACCACCGTCGAGAAAGTCACGGTCACGGCCCCCGTCAAGAAAAAAGGCGGCAAGGTGATCGACGCGCCGAAAGAATAAAGACCCGGCGACTTACCCCCAGCCGATTCCTCAACACCCGACTCCCTGTCCACGTGATGGGGAGTTTTCTTTTGGCGCCGAGTCCCCAACCCTTCCAGGGTTTTGGCACTCCCCTTAACCCGCAAGTGGGCCACTTCGACCAGATCAACGGTCATTCATATCAGCCGCATCCTTCTGCCTCCCAGAGCTTTATCAGGCATGGGGGAGGGTTAACCCCACGTCAGGGTTGTGTGAGGGGCTTGTCAGGTTGAAGGGGTAGACTTTTCTCGTGACAGACGCAGGGTAGGCCGTTTGACGTACAGGACTTCTCACTTGTCCGAATACCTCAAACTTGATATAGTTGCACTCAAGTTTCCTGGTATAACCAGCGGAACCCACGCCGAGCACCACCGGGCGAAAGGAGTCATGAATGCCCACCGAAACCACCCCACTTCCCAGCATTGTCCCCGTCTGCCCCGTGCGTGGCAGCGTGATTTACCCCAGCATGGTGCAGCACATCGACGCCAGCCGCGCCATCTCCATCAACGCCATCGAAGCCGCCATGAGCGGTGAGAAAGTCATCCTGATCGTGTCCCAGAAGGACAAGGACGTGGATGACCCCAAAGGCAGTGATCTGTACGACATCGGTACCGCCTGTAACGTGCTGCGCGTCCGTAAGAACCCCGACGGCACAGTGCAGATGCTGGTCAGTGCCGTGGCCCGTGTGAAAGCCACCGAGTACCAGCGCGGCGAGTACCTGACCGCCAGCATTGAACCGCTGAGTGCCGGGAAGGACAAAACCCTGGAAGTTCAGGCGCTGACCCGCGAGCTGAAGGAGAAATTCGAGGCCATTGCCAACAACGGCAAGATCGGCAGCGAAGCCGTGCAGACCATCAACGGCAAAGATGACGTCGGTGAAATGGCCGACCACATCGCCTTTAACCTGGATTTCAAACTGGAAGACAAGCAGGCCCTGCTGGAAACCGCCAACATCACCAAGCGCCTGACGAAACTGCTGACCCTGCTGGACGCCGAGCAGGAAGTGCAGGCCATGCAGCAGAAGATCCGCACGCAGGTGAAGGAAGAGATCGACAAGAACCAGCGTGAGTACTACCTGCGTGAGCAGATGAAGGTCATCCAGAAGGAACTGCACGGCGGTGACGACGAGGAAGGCGACGAGGCCGAGCAGTTCCGCGCCAAAATCGACGCGCTGAACCTGAAACCGGACGTGAAGAAGGAAATCGACCGCGAAGTGAATCGCCTCTCGCGCATGCACCCCGACGCTGCCGAGGCCAGCGTGATTCGCACGTACCTGACCTGGGTGACCGAGTTGCCCTGGAACGAGCGCAGCGAAGACCGCCTGAACGTCGAGGAAGCCGCGCAGGTACTGGACGACGACCACTACGGCCTTGAGAAAGTCAAAGACCGCGTGCTGGAATTCCTGGCGGTGCGCCGCCTGCGCAAGGAACGCGCCGAACGGGGCGAAATCAGCGCTGAGGAAGTCAATAAAGGCCCGATTCTGGTGTTCACCGGCCCTCCCGGTGTAGGTAAAACCAGTATCGCGCAGAGCATCGCCAAGTCGCTGGGGCGCAAGTACGTCCGCATTGCGCTGGGCGGCGCTCGCGACGAGAGCGACATTCGCGGCCACCGCCGCACGTACATTGGCGCGATGCCCGGACGCCTCATTCAGGGCATTCGCACCGCTGGCACCAAGAATCCCGTGATCCTGCTGGACGAGGTGGACAAACTGGGCAGCAGTTATCAGGGCGACCCCAGCGCGGCCCTGCTGGAAGTGCTCGACCCGGCGCAGAACCAGCACTTCACCGACCACTACATGGGCGTGGCCTTCGACCTCAGCGAGGTCATGTTCATCGCCACCGCCAACTACCCCGAACAGATCCCCCCGGCCCTGATGGACCGCATGGAAGTGATCGAGTTCAACAGTTACATCGAGCAGGAGAAACTGGAGATCGCCAAACGCTACCTGCTGCCGCGCCAGCTGATTCAGAACGGCCTGAAAGCTAACCAGATCAGCTTCACCGATGCCGCGCTGGAGAAACTGATCAGCCATTACACGCGCGAAGCGGGCGTGCGTAACCTGGAACGCGAGATCGGCACGGTGGCCCGCAAGGTCGCCCGCCGCATCGCCACCGGGGAAGTCAAGCGCGTGAAAGTCACCGACAAGGAACTGGAGCGTTACCTGGGCCAGCCGCGCCACACCCCCGAAACCGAGGGCCAGGAGGACATGGTGGGCGTGTCCACCGGCATGTTCTACACGCCGGTGGGCGGGGACATCCTGTTCGTGGAAACCAGCATCATGCCTGGCAAGGGCGGCCTGGTACTGACCGGACAGCTCGGGGACGTGATGAAGGAAAGCGCCCGCGCCGCCCTGACGTACGCCAAGAGCAACGCCGAACGCTTCCACATCGACAAGGACAAACTGGACAACAGCGAAATCCACATTCACGTTCCCGCCGGAGCGATTCCCAAGGAAGGCCCCAGTGCAGGCGGCGCAATTGCCACCAGCCTGATCAGCGCCCTGACCGGTATTCCCGCTCGCCACGATGTTGCCATGACCGGGGAAATGACCCTGACAGGCCGTTACCTGCCCATCGGGGGCCTGAAGGAGAAGGTGCTGGGTGCCCGCCGCGCCGGAATCAAGCACATCATCCTGCCCAAGCAGAACGAACCGGACATCAACGACATCCCCATGCACCTGCGCAGCACCATGCGCTTCCACCCCGCCGAAACGCTGGATCAGGTGCTGGACGTCTCGCTGGTCGGCGGCCTGAAGGCCCTGGAAGCCCCCCGCGACGGCAGCGTCCCCACCCCCCCCACCGCGACCAAACGCAAACCCGCCCGCCGCACCGGCGCAGGCGCCAGAGCGTAAACGCAATCCAAACGAAGTCCCCCGCCCGAACAAGGTGGGGGATTTTCATTTGATTATGTACGCTGAGTCATGCCTTCCCTGATTGAAACAGCCTCTCTTGAAGATGTCCTGGCACGTATCGAGAGTTGGTACGCGGCGCATGTCCCGGCCATCCAGGCTTCCTTGCGCCCTGGCGTGCCTGAAGAGGAATTAAACGATGTGGAAGCGCGAACGGGATTGAAGCTGCCGGAGGCTTACCGGACGTTATACCGCTGGCATGATGGGCAGGAATTCGGGCCAGGCGGCATGTTCGGCATGACATTTCAGTCATTAGCACGAGTGGAGCAGGTTTGGGAACGCTGGCAGGATCTTCTTCACGGTTCGCCGGACTTGAATACGAACATTCCCAGTCAATCTCACCCACCGGACGCCATTCAGGAGGCCTACATAACGCGTGGATGGTTGTCTTTTCTGGAGGATGGCGGGGGGAGCGGCGTCGGTATCGACCTTAATCCTGGCCTGGAGGGTGTAGTAGGCCAGGTCATCAATTTTGGGCGGGATGAGCAGGAAAAGTACGTCCTGGCTGATTCACTCGACGCTTTCCTGCGGGAGTACCTGCGTCGTCTGGAAACGGGGCGGGCCAGCGCCGTGCGAATAGAAGAGTTTGACTGGGAACTCTGGGCCGTTGGCCTACACGAGGATAACGGGCAGTATGTCGATGGTTATTTTTCTCTGGCTCAAAAGTTTCCTGGCTTCGGCGCTTCGCCCGGCCTGTGGCAGCGGTGACAACTTGACTTCACCCGCAGGCGTATTCTGGCCCTTATGAAGTTTCTTCGTGACCCTGGGCTGGCTCCGATTGTGGAGAAGGTGGAGGCCGGGCAGCGCCTGACTTTCGAGGAAGGAATGCAACTGTTCGAGACGCGTGACCTGAACGCGCTGATGCGCCTGGCCAACCTGCGGAAAGAGAAGTTGCATGGTGACAAGGTGTTTTTTGTTCACTCGATGCGGCTGGAATTCACCAACATCTGTTACGTGGGTTGCACCTTCTGCGCTTTTGCTGCGCACAAGAACGAGGAGCGGGCCTGGGACTACGACCCGGACGAGGTGGTGCGCCAGGTGGGGCGGCGTTACCTGCCGGGCATTACCGAATTGCACATGAGCAGCGGTCACCACCCCAACCACAAGTGGGAGTACTACCCCGCGATGGTGCAGAAGCTGCGCGAAGCCTACCCGGATTTGCAGGTGAAGGCCTTCACGGCGGCGGAGATCGAGCACCTGAGCAAGATCAGTAAGAAACCCACCCTGGAAGTGCTGCGCGAGTTGCAGGCGGCGGGACTGGCCGCCATGCCGGGAGGTGGGGCCGAGATTTTTGCCGACCGGGTGCGCAAGCAGGTGGCGAAAAACAAGGTGAAAGCCGAGAAGTGGCTCCAGATTCACCGCGAGGCGCACAGCCTGGGGATGCGTACCAACGCCACCATGCTGTACGGCCACATCGAGACGCTGGAGGAACGCCTGGATCACATGCATCGCCTGCGCACCCTTCAGGACGAGACGAACGGCTTTCACGCCTTCATTCCGCTGGCCTTCCAGCCGCTCGGGAATACCCTGGCGCAGAACCTGGGAAAAACCGACTTCACCACCGGCCTGGACGACCTGCGGAACCTCGCCGTGGCCCGCATTTACCTGGATAACTTCCCGCACATCAAGGGGTACTGGGTCATGATCGGCAGTGAATTGACGCAGGTTTCCCTCGACTGGGGCGTGTCCGACATCGACGGCACCATTCAGGAGGAACACATCGCACACGCCGCCGGGGCCACCAGCCCCATGAAACTGTCCGAGCAGGGCATGATCCGCATGATCCAGCACGCCGGGCGCACGCCGGTGTTGCGAGACGCTTACTACAATGAATTGCAGGTCTTTGCGCGTGAAGGAACGCAGGCTGCCGATTAAAGTGATGGGAACGCGCTGATGACCACCCTCCCAGACCACCAGCCGGACAGCCTTTCTGACATGGCTTCCCCTGTCAGGCTGCTCAAGGAGACTGCCACCGTCGACTCTTTGCTGCAGGCCGACGAAGCCTGGAACGCTGCCTACCACCACCGCGACCCCGAACGGCTGAGGCCCATGCTGGCCGACGATTGGGTGGGCTTCTTCCCCGACGGCACGCTGGCCTTCAAGCAAGACCTGCTGGAAGGCATGGCCCACAACCCGCCCACTGCGCTGATGTTCGAGCGGCACGCTTCTGTGGTGTTCGGCCACACCGGAGTTACACGCGGCACGTTGTATGCCGGCGGCGAGCGGGTGCAGAGTTTTCTGCGCGTGTACACCTGGAAGGGCGGGCAATGGTGGGCCGTGAGCGTGCAGGTCGTGCCGTGACGAGACAGAGCAGGAAAATTTTTTCCGGGCTGGGTGCCTTCTGGTTGGTTTGCCGTTTGCTTACCCGGGTCACTCTGGGAAGCAAACACGCTTTAGGCATTCCTGAAGCCTGGCAGGCTGGCCTGAAATTAGCCCTCGCTCTCTGGCTGGGAATTGGTTTTTCTCTGCTATGGCTGGGGCTTCGGGCATGAGGTTGGCGTCTGGTTTCCTAGGCGCTGGGATAGCCTTCGTGTTGTCGGGATTGTTGACGGGGGCCATTCCCATGACCGTCCTGAAGTGGCTTTATGGACTGGGTTTGCTAAACCCTCAGGAGGCCTGGGCGGGCAGTTTGCCTGATCCTCGTTTCAATGCGCTGGGAATGCTTCACTTCATTCTGGCGGTCGTATGCTTCGTTCTAGCTGCTCTCCTCTTCGTTCTTGCTCGTCGGAAAGCTAATTCATGACCAATCATCAACCATTACCGATCCACCATCTGCGTCCTTACCGTGCAGGCTGGATTCACTTTACGAATGTCGCGCCGATTCTCGACCCGCTGGTGTTGCCGCCTTCAGTGACAGCCATCACTGGTGTACCGACCGAGATGAACGAGGCGCTGCTGACTGGCCGGGTAGATATTGCCAACATCAGCGCGGTGGAGTTCATCCGGCACGCCGATACGCTGGCAGCCCTGCCGGATTTCTCGGTGGCGGTGCTGGGGCCGGTGTACTCGGTGAACCTGTTTCACACCTGCCCTTTGCCGGACATGCGGCGCATTGCCCTGACCTCGCAGTCGGCCATGAGCGTGGCGCTGCTGGAGGTGCTGCTGCGCGAGTGGGGCCTGTCGCCGGTGCTGGAACGGGCCGAGGGCGAGGCCGAGGAACTGCTGGCACAGGGATTCGATGGCGTCCTGCGCATTGGTGACAGCGCCCTGAAGGAATGGTACGGCGTGGTGGGGCCGTTCACGGACGAGACGATCGTGCCGGAAATTCCGCAGACCGGGCGCGGAATTACGGTGACCGACCTGGCCGAGGAGTGGTTCAATGTCACGGGCCGGCCGTTCGTGTTCGCGGTATGGGCTTACCGCAAGGACAACCCGCCCCCCGCCGAACTTCTCAGGGCCATGCGCTTGGCGCGGCGGTACGGCATCGGTCACCTGGCCGAGGTGTCGGCGCGGCACGCCCTGAAACTGGGCTTGCCGGAGGACGTGGTGCAGCATTACCTGTGGAACTTCCGCTACCACCTGGAGGAAGCCGACCGGCAGGCGCTCAGGCTGTTTGCCGACCGGGCCGTGCCGGGGCACGCGGAACTGTGCTTCGGCCCGTGTGATAAAGATTCCGGCTGATCAGTGATGAAATAACTGGGCAACCCGACTGGAAGGAGCAGGAACAAGAAACAAACGGGGTGCTTCTGAGTAAGGGTCAAGCGGGCGACAGGTCAACGTGGACGGTGGGGGTGGTGCCGTCCGGGTCAGCCCAGTCGGCGTGCACGCTGGCGATCCGTTGCCAGCCGAGGCGTTCATACAGGCGAATAGCCGCATAATTTCTGTGGTGAACGTCCAGCACAGGCTGTAGCCCGCGTCTTTCTGCTTCGGCCCAGGCCGTCTGAAAAAGAGCCTGGGCCAGGCCCTGGTGGCGTGCGCCGGGAGCTACGAACAGGCGCGACAGGATGACCAGATTCGGGTCGGTCAGGCCCGCGTCCAGCAGCCAGCCTGGCGGGCGGCTCACTCCCCGCAAGAGCACCTGCCCCACCACGCGCCCGTCCATTTCAGCCACCCAACCGCCCACGGTGTCAGCTGGAACTGTGTCGGCTGGAGCCAGAAAACTGAGCGGCTGTTCGGGCCACACGCTGGGATAGCCGTCCTGCACATGAATTTCCCACAGAGCGTTGACCAGGGCGGGCAGGTCGGCGGGCGTGCGCGGGCGAATCATGCGGTGATTATGGGTGAGATTTGCCAGAATGAAGGCCACGTTTATGTTGACGCTCTCCCCCACCCTGACCAACGCCAGCACGGTCGCCCAGTTCGGCGCAGCGCTGGCGCGGCTGGCGTGCGACCACGCGCAGGCGCACGGAGTACAGGTGTGGCTGGCGGCCGACGGGAAGCTGAATGTGATCGGCGAGGAAGGGCGTGGGCTGGGCCTCAGTGACGGGACGCTGGTGGGTCAGGCCATTCAGCTGGGGGCGCGCGTGGACAAGGGCATGCTGACGGCGCTGCCGTTCGGCTGCGGGGTGCTGGAACTGGTGGGCGCCGGCGAGGACGGCCTTCAGGAACTCGCGGCGCTGGCGCCACTGTTCGGGCTGGCCCTGGAAGGCGTGCAGGCGCGCGAGGCGCGGCGCGGCAGTGGCCGCATCGCGCAGACGGTCGAAGCCCTGGTCAGGCGACTGGAGGGCAGCCTCGACCTGGCCGAGGTGCTGCCGAAAACGGCGCAGAGTGCCGCGCTGGCGCTGGGGTTCACGCGGGCCTTCGTGGCGCTGTTCAGCGAGCTGGGCGAGTCGCGGGCCAGAACAGGGGAACTGTTCACCTTCGGGTTCGATGCCGAGTTCACGGGCGGCATCGGCATCGGCCCGGTCAGTTTCGAGAAACTGGTGCGGCGCGGCGAGGCCATCCGCTTCGAACGGGCGCGCGACAGCAACTCGGCCATGTCCAGGGGGTTGGCCGAACTCGACCCGGAAGCGGCGGTGATTGCGCCCCTCAGTGCGCGTGGGCGGGCGCTGGGGGTGCTGTACGTGGACAGCCGCACGCCCGGCGCCGCCGCCAGCGAGGACGATGCCCGGCTGGTGCTGGCCCTGGCCGAACAGGCCAGTCTGGCGATCGACAACGCCCGCCTGTACGGCATCGAGACGCGCAAACGCGAGGGCGCCGAGGCGCTGCGCGAGGCCGGGGTGGCGCTGGCGGGCAGCCTGCACCTGAGTGACACGCTGCCGCAGGTGCTGGAAAGGGCCGTGAGCATGTTCAGTGCGGACGCCGCCGCCGTGTACGAGTTGCAACCCGATGGCCGCAGCCTGAACATTCACAGCGCCGTGGGCCTGCCCAGCGAGTACGTGCTGCGCGTGCATGCCAAGGTGGGCGCGGGCGTGACCGGGCGGGCGGCGCAGTCGCGCGAGATGGTGGTGGCCCACGACCTGACCACCGCCAACCTGGGCGCGGGCAGCCGCTACACCCGCCAACTGCTGGCGCAGGGCCGTTACCCGTACCGGGGCGTGGTGGGCCTGCCCTTGTTGACGCGCGGCGGGGCCTTCGGCGTGCTGACGCTGTACTGGAGTGAAGTTCTGCCGCTGGACGCCGACGACCTGGCACTGGCGGGCGTGTTCGCGGCGCAGGCCAGCCTGGCGATTGAAAACGCCCGCCTGTACGAGGAAGAACTGCGCCGTGAGCGCGAGGCCGCCGTGCTGCTGAACGTGGGCCGCCTGCTGGGCGAGGATCAGAGCGACGCGGCCCTCTCGGAAGCCGCGAAAATGGCGACCCTGGCCATGAACGCGGGGCGCGGCCTGCTGGCCCTGGTGGACGACACCACCCAGGCCATCCGCTGCGGCAGCTACCAGCTTTTCCCGCCCACCCCGGAGGAACTCGCGGCCCTGCAAGCGCAACTGGGGCGCGGCCCACGGCCCCTGACACGGCGCTACTGCCTGCCCGTGGCGGGAAGCGGGCTCATTGTGCCGCTGCACGGCGCAGAACCGTTCAAGAACTGGGAAGACCGTCACCTGCTGGGGTTCCTGTACGTGGACGACCCGAACACCATTCCCCCCAGCGACCGGGTGCTGGGGCTGGCCCGCAGTGTCGCCGATCAGATGGCCCTGACCCTCACGCGCGAGCGGCTGCTGGCCGCGCTAGAGCGTGAGGAAGCCCGTTACCGTCAGCTGGCGGAAGGCGCGCACGACCTGATTCTCAGTGCCGACAGTGGGGGCGTAATTACTTACGCCAACCCCGCCGCGTGCCGCTTGCTCGAACCCCTGACCGGGCCACTCACCGGACAGCCGCTCCTGAGCCTGCCCACCCTGAGCACCCGCAGTGCCCTGCACGCCGCGCTGGGCGACGCCGGGCATCGCCGCGAGGGGGGCCGCGCCGAGATTCAGGTGGGCCAGCACCGCCTGGAAGTGCGCCTCAGCCACACGGGCGAGGGCATGCTGATGGTGGCGCGCGACCTCTCCGAACTTCAGACGCTGGCCGAGGAAATCACGCGGCGCGGCCAGGCGCTGGAAGCCGCCACGAGCCGCACGGTGGAACTCCGCACGTACCTGACGCTGTTTACGCAGGCGCAGGAGGAGGAACGCAAACGCATTTCCCGCGAACTCCACGACGACACGGCGCAAGTCCTGATCGCCAGCACGCGCCGGGTGGCCCGGCTGGCCCGTGAACTGGACGGCGAGCGCAAGGAACGCGCCGACGATATCCTGGCCGACCTGAACGCCGCCATCGAGTCGGTGCGGCGTTTTGCGCGCAACCTGCGCCCCAGTGTGCTGGACGACCTGGGGCTGCTGCCCGCGCTGGAATGGCTGGCCGGTCAGGCGCAGACCAGCACCCGCCTGGAAGTCAGCGGATCGGAACGCAGATTGCCGCCCGCCGTGGAACTCACGGTGTTCCGGCTCACGCAGGAAGCCCTGAACAACGTGGACAAGCACGCCCGGGCGCAGAGCGCCGCCATTCGCGTGGCCTTCCGTGAGGATCACGTGCGCGTGGTTGTCTCCGATGACGGACGCGGTTTCACCAATGAACAGGCCGAGGCGCAGGCGAACGCTGGACATCTGGGGCTGATCGGCCTGCGCGAACGGGTGGAACTGGCCGGCGGCGAACTGGAAGTAGAAAGCGCCCCAGGGCAGGGCACGAGGCTCACTTTTACGCTGCCGGGGTGAAGGAAGCGGCTGGCGAAGAGTCGATAGCTGATAGCCACGAACGCTCTTTGCGAGGGTATCTTTCCCCCATGACCAGCGATTCTGAGCCTCGTCGCCGTTTCCGCGAGTACGGGTTGAGCGTGGGCTTGTTGCCGCCCGGCCCGCTGAATGCCATTACGGACGTGCCGGGCGTACGCGTCGGCCAGGTCACGCTTATGGAGGGGGAGGGGGTGCGCACAGGCGTCACCGCCCTGGTGCCACACGGTGGAAACATCTTTCAGGAGCGCGTTCCGGCCGGAATTGCGGTAGGCAACGGGTTCGGGAAACTGGCCGGAATCACCCAGGTTCACGAACTGGGCGAACTGGAAACGCCCATTGTTCTGACCAATACCCTGAGCGTCGCGGCAGGTCTGGCGGGGCTGATCGAATGGACGCTCAGGCAACCCGGCAACGAGGATGTGCGCAGCGTGAACGCCGTGGTGGGCGAAACGAACGACGGACTCTTGAACGACATCCGTGCCCGCGTCGTCACACCAGAGCATGTCCTGAATGCTCTTGAAATCGCTGCTGAATTCGTCGAGGAAGGCGCCGTGGGCGCCGGCGCGGGCACGGTCTGCTTCGGCTGGAAAGGCGGAATCGGCACGGGTTCCCGGCGACTGGACATTGCTGGCGAGCCGTACACGCTGGGCACCCTGGTGCAGACGAATTACGGCGGCCATCTGCACATCTGCGGCGTCCCGATTGACCTGCCCCCGCCTGCCCAGAACACTGGGGACGGCTCCGTGATGATCGTTCTCGCCACGGACGCTCCCCTGTCCGACCGAAATTTAACGCGACTGGCGAAACGCGCGTTCCTGGCTCTGGGACGTACTGGATCGTACATGGCCAACAGTTCCGGCGATTACGCTATCGCTTTCAGCACCAGCGAGAAAGTGCGCCGTGGCCGTCAAAAGTCAGCCGTTCAGCACACGGCCGACCTTCCAAACGACCTCATGACCCCGCTGTTTCAGGCGGCCGTGGAAGCGACGGAGGAAGCCATTTACAACTCTTTGTTTAAAGCTCACACCGTCACGGGACAGGGCGGAAAAACCATCCACGCTCTGCCCATTCCAGAGGTGCTGGAGCGCGTGACCCACCCTCCACGATCCCACCCATAACTGCAAGGGACATTTCAAGCCGAGGCCGTAGCCATACGCAACGAGCCCGGATGCCGCCTTACAGAGCCAACAAGCGCCCATGTCCCACCCCTGCCCAGTGCAACGCTGGCTCCCCCTGTTCTTTGGATAGGGGGCTGGGGGTAGACCATACGCCAGGCTAGCCAGCGCCCGACGCATTACACTCCTGCCATGAGCGCAGCGGGAAAGTCGGTTCTGGTGATCGTGGCAGGCAGCATCGCGGCGGTGAAGGCCCCGGCAGTGCTGCGGCGGCTGCGCGAGCAGGGGGCCCAGACACAGGTGCTGGCCACGCGGGCGGCCCTGGCGTTCATCACGGAGTTGAGCCTGGCCACGGCGGCGGGCACACCAGTAGCGACCGATGAGACGTGGTTCTCGCCGCGAGCGGACGCCCAGCATCTGACGCTGGGCAAGGTGGACGCCGTGGTAATCGTGGGCGCGTCGGCGGAACTGCTGGCGCGCGCGGCGGGCGGGCATGGCAGTGATCTGGCATCGGCGACCCTGCTCAGTGTGCAGTGTCCGGTGCTGTGGGTGCCGGCCATGAATGAGCGCATGTGGGGGCATCCGGCGGTGCAGGCGAACGTGGCGACGGTGCGGGGCTGGGGGCATGGGTTCCTGGGGCCGGCGGTGGGCGCGTTCGGCACAGCGGGCGAGGGCAGCGGCGTGGGCCGCATGAGTGAACCCGAGGAGATCGCAGCGCGGGTGCTGGAACTGCTCGGCGGGCCGGGTGACGTTGACGTTTCCCCAATTCAGGCGATTCAGGACATGCGCGGCCTGCGCGTGGTGGTCTCGGCGGGGCCGACGCGGGAGTACCTTGACCCGGTGCGCTTCATCAGTAACCCCAGCAGTGGAAAGATGGGGTTTGCGGTGGCCCAGGAGGCGCGTGACCGTGGCGCGCAGGTGACGCTGGTGACCGGCCCGGTCAACCTGGCTGACCCGGCAGGCGTGCGGGTGGTGCGGATCGAGTCGGCCCTGCAACTCCGGGATGAGGTGGTGGGGGCAGCCGAGTCGGCAGATATCGTGGTGATGACGGCGGCGGTGGCGGATTACCGCGCGGCGGAACTGGCCACGGAAAAGCAGGCGAAGGTGGCGGGGGACGTGACTGTTCACCTGACCCCGAATCCGGACATTCTGGCGGAACTGGGCCGCAACAAGGGTGAACGCGTGCTGGTGGGGTTTGCGATGGAAACGCACGCGGGCGTGGAGCGGGCGGCGGGCAAAGCGCAGCGCAAGAACGCGGATTTCATTCTGCTGAATTACCCCACGCGCGAAGGTACGGCTTTCGGCGGGGACGACAACGAAGTGACGCTGGTGCGCGCAGACGGTTCGCATGAGGACTGGCCGCGCATGAGTAAACGTGAAGTGGCGCGGAAGTTGCTCGACGCGGCGCTGCAGGTGAAGCAGAAAGCCGCTCCAGGTTGACAGAAAGAGAGCCGGAAAGCGTAGAGAAGCACCCGCACACTGACGCCGATCCGTAACCCATTTACCAGGGACGACTTCTTGCCTGGCTTTCCAGGTTCTCCACTTCCTTTCCCAGCCACGAGCAACAGGCCAAGCACCGTCTTTTTCTGGACGCCTGCGGAAAGCTTCCTTGCGTTATTCAACTTTTATACATAGCATTCCTGTGATGCTCAGCAAGGAACAACGTCAGAAACGAATTCAGGAAATTATTGCGCGCGAAAGCGTGTCCACGCAGGCCGACCTGGTCAATTTCCTTCAGAAGGAAGGCATTCACGTGACGCAGGCGACCATCAGCCGCGACATCAACGAGCTGCGGCTGGTTCGCCTGCCCATCGGCAAGGGCCGGCACCGTTACGCGCTGGCGCAGTACGGCGCCCACGCCGACGTGGAGGAGCAGGTGGCGCGGCTTTTTCAGAATTTCGTGAATGACGTCGATCGTGGGGAGAACATGCTGGTGATTCGCACGGCGGAGGGACACGCTTCAGGGGTGGCCCTGCTGCTCGACCGCTGGCGGCGGGACGACATCGTGGGCACCATTGCCGGGGAAGACACGATTTTCGTGGTGGCCCGCACCACCGAGGAAGGCGAGGCGCTCATGGAGGAACTGCACGCACTGATGCTGGGGTAAGAAGAGAAATATCTTGTCCCCTCTACTGCCTACGGAACGTCCTCGTCGTCAAATTCGGGGATGTTCCCAATGGGCAGCTGCACGTGGACAGTGGTACCGGTGCCGGGTTCGCTTTCCAGCCAGATACGCCCGTGGTGGGCGTCCACGATGCCCTTGGCGATCGATAACCCGAGGCCGGCGCCGCCCTGGTCGCGGCTGCGGCTATCCTCGACGCGGTAGAAGCGGTCGAACAGGCGTTCCAGGTGTTCGGGGGGAATGCCGGGGCCGTCGTCGCACACGCTGAGGCGCACTTCCTGGCCGCCCTCCTGCGGGGTGCTGGCCAGCGTGACAGTTTTTGCGCCGGCTTTCAGGGCGTTGCCGACCAGGTTGATGATGACCTGGCGCAGCCTGTCCGGGTCGCCCTCGAAGGGCACGTCCTGCCCGCTGGTGGTCAGGGTGCTGTCCTGGGCAGTGGCGAGCGGTTCGAGTTCGCGGGCCACGTCGGTGAGAAACATCAGTGAGAAGATGGGTTGCAGCGTCATTTGCAGGGCGCCGCTGTCGGAGCGGGCAAGTTGCAGCAGGCTGGCGATCAGGTTGGTGAGGCGTTCGGATTCGCTCTGGATGATCCTCAGGCTCTCGGCCTGTTGCCCGCTGGGGTTGGTGCGCCGCAGCAGATAGCTGGCGTGGCCCTGAATGGCGGTGACGGGCGTGCGCAGTTCGTGGCTGGCGTCACTGGTGAAGCGCCGCTGGGCCTCGAAGCTGGCTTCCAGGCGACCCAGCATGGCGTTCAGCGAGGCGGCCAGCGCCTGCACCTCGTCGCCGGTCTGGGGTTCGGGCACGCGTTCGCCCAGGTTCTGCCCGCTGATGCCCTCGGCAGCCTGCCTGACCTGCCGCAGGGGGCGCAGCGCCTGCCCGGCCAGGAAGTACGCGCCCACGCCACTCAGCAGGAGGCCACTGAGGAACAGCAGCAAAAAGACGCGTTGCAGCGAGGTCATGGTCTGCTGAATGGGCTGGAGGCTGCGGCCCACGTAGGAGATCACGTAGCTGGACGGCGGTTTCAGGTCGATGGGAGCCGCACTGACGGGTTCCAGCTGCATTTCACCGATGGTGACCAGCACGCGGTACGGCACCAGCGTTCCGGCCTTGCTGTACGGCGGTTTGACGGTTCTGTTGACGATGATGCGCCCGCCGGGAGACTGCACCAGGTTCACCAGTTCATCGTCCGTCAGGATGAAGGGATGCTGGTCGCTGATGCCGGTCACGGTGGTGCGCGAGTACTTCTGGATGGTGCGCACGCCCTGGATCAGCGCGGCGCGGCGGGCGCCAGGCTGGTTGGCGGCCAGGCCGTCGATCAGGGTCTGTCGGTCATACACGCCCAGGTTCTCGATCTGAATGGCGTCGTTGGGGAACAGGTAGCGCGCGCGCGGGATAACCCCCTCGGCGTCCCGTTCCGCCCCGGTCTTCATGGAGGTCAGGGCTAGTTGCCCGATCAGTTTCTCGACGGCGCGGTATTCGTCGCCCAGCGTGGCGTCCAGCGTGCCGATCAGGTTGCGGTTCATCAAGACCAGTGCGGCCACGGCCACCAGGCCCAGCAAAAAGGCCAGCAGCGCCGTGTAAAGCAGCGTCAGTCGCCAGCGCAGGGTCATCGCGTTCCGTTCCGTGGGGCCATATCAGGAGGTAGTGTAGCTGGCCCGAATATGAAAAAACGGGCGGCCGGCCGCTTTCGCCGTCCCGCCCGCACCGTTTGAACCCTGGCCTACTCTTCGCGCAGCACGTACCCGACGCCGCGCACGGTGTGAATCAGGCGGCGCTCTCCGCCTTCTTCCAGCTTGCGGCGCAGGTAACCGATGTACACGTCCACGACGTTGCTGCCGCCGGTGTACTCGGGCCAGACTTTTTCCTCTATCTCAAAGCGTGAAAAGACCTTGCCGGGGTTGCGGGCCAGCAGTTCCAGCAGCTCGAATTCCTTGGCAGACAGCTCCACGCGCCGGCCTCCCCGGAAGATCTCGCGCCCGTCGAGGTTCATGACCAGGTCGGCCACGCGCACCTCGCCGGTCACGGCCGGGTTCACGCGGCGCAGGTGAGCGCGCACGCGGGCCAGCAGCTCCTCGATGGAAAAGGGTTTGATGAGGTAGTCGTCGGCCCCCGAGTCCAGGCCCTCGACCTTGTCCTGAATGCCGTCTTTGGCGGTCAGGATGATGATGGGGGTGTTGCTGGTCTTGCGGATGCGCCGGGCGACTTCCAGGCCGTCCAGCACGGGCAGCATCAGGTCAAGGATCACCAGATCCGGGTTCACTTCGCGGAATTTGCTGAGGCCGGTCACGCCGTCGAAGGCCACTTCGGTGGCGTACCCTTCGGCGGCCAGTTCCAATTCGATAAACCGAGCGATGTCTTTTTCATCCTCGATCACCAGTACCAGGGGCTTGCGTTCCATGGTTGCAGTCTAGGGAGCCTTCTCATGAGAAGGAAACAGGTGATCCTTAGATGACTTTCATCCCGCTGTGACTAAGCCGCTCGCGGATGGCGGCAGTGTATGCCTGGCAGTCCCCGTCAAAGCCCCGCAAGGCCGGCTGATCGCGGCGCAGCGCGAACGCCAGCGGGGCCGGCGCGTGCTGGCACCACTCGGCCACATCGGCGCACACCAGCGTCTCTGCGGGGCGGGCGGCGTCACACATGCGCCGCGCCAGGTTCAGGGGCAGGCCGTAAGCGGTGATTTGGCTGCCCACCTCACCCGTGATGACCGTGCCGTTGGCAACCCCGCCGCGCACCTGCAAACTCACGCCCAGTTGCTGCGCCAGACCCAGCCGCGAGACGCGCTGCGGCGCCTCCAGCGAACAGCGCACCGCCTGCGGGGTGTGCTCCTGCGGCCAGCAGGCGACCACACCGTCACCCTGGTGTTGCAACACCGTGCCGCCCCAGGCTTCGCAGCTCAGGATCAGCAGCTGCACCAGCTCGGTCATCAGGGCCGCGTAGTGCTCCAGCGGCAGATCCCGCGCCAGGCGGGTGCTGCCCACCAGATCCAGCATCAGCACGCTGACATGCTGCACTTGCGCACGTTGCCTGGGCAGAGGAAGTAGACGTTGGTTCATGCCAGCAGACTCCAGAGAACGCTTCGATCAGTCTTAAGAATGCCCTTAGGGTGCGGTGGCCGGATCAGCGAACGGTTCGCCTTACCCAGCACTTCAGGCCACGTCAAGGGGAAGCGGTTAAGGTCACTTTCATAGTGTAGAGCCTGAAGTGCCCAGCGAGCCATACCGCCGATACGGGGTAGCCGCCGCGAAGGTTCCCGGTATTCAGGGTTCTGCTTTCTATGTTCCGGGCGCTTCTCTGGCACGCTTGCCTGACATACTGGAGGTATGCCCAGAATTTCCCTGTCGCGCTCGGTGTTCCTTGCTGGCAGCCTGCTGCTGGCCGCCTGCACACCCAGAACCACGACTCCCCCGGTGGTCTACCAGGCCCCCAAGGCCGAGGTCATGCAGGCCGTCACCGAAATCGCCTCGTCCTTCGCGGCCCTGCCCACCTACCAGTCTCTGGTGCTCTGGTCGAAACACTCCAGCGCCAGCCAGCTCACGCTGACCAGCGCCGTACGCATCCGGGCGGACGCGCAGGGGGCAGGGGTGGTCGATGTCAATGATGAACGCGAGGTGATCTTTTCCTTCCAGGAAAAAGCCGGGTGGACGACCGTGAGCGTCAGCCAGACCGGGCCGGTGGCTCAGCAGGTCGCCACGGTGTTCCAGGCGCTGGACAGGCGTTTTGTGCGCGTAAACCAGCCCTGACGCGCACACACTGACTTCAGTTGCTGACCGCCGCCGAAGCCCGCCACTTCCCCGGCGATCAGTGGGCCACGCGGATCAGGCGATCATTGAGGAATGCCAGCGCTCCGGTCATGGCCGCCAGCGGCGTTTCACGTCACGGCGTGCGCTCCCCCAGCCAGCGCAGGATCAGTTCGCGCACCTCGGCGCGGCACTCGTCGTTCAGCAGCTCGTGATACCCGCCCTCGAACTCCATATACGTCTTGTCCTTCGCGGGAATCACGTCGTGAAAGCGTCTGCTGCCCCTGGGGTCGGTGATTTGATCGCGACTGCCGTGAAAAATAAGGGTGGGCAGTGTCCACTGCGGGTAACGCCGCCACAGGCTGTCGCTGAGGCTCAACATGGTTCCGGCGCTCAGGGCCGCCACCTTCCCGTGGTAGATCCCCCGGTCGGCCTCGTAAGCCGCCAGTTCGTCCTTGCGGCGCGACAGGCCGGAGGTGGGCAGCTCGGCCACGGGCAGGCCCGGCGCGATGCGCCCCAGCAGCGGGGCCAGGCTCTTCTTCAGGGGGCTCTCGTCCTCACCGACCAGCAGGGCCGGACTGGAGAGAATCACCCCCCGCAGGCCACGCGGGTCACGCACCGCGCTGGCCGCCGCGATCAGGCCCCCCATGCTGTGCCCCAGCAGAAACACTGGCAGCGGCTGATGGCGCAGGGCTTCCCTGGCCTTCAGGTGATCGCCAACCAGCACGTGCATGTCTACCACCGCGCGCCGGCCCTCCGAAGCGCCGTGACCGCGCTGATCGTAGCTGTACACCGTGAACCCGCCCCCGACCAGTGCAGGGATCAGGCCGTGGTACTTCTCCACGTACCGCCCCGCGTACTCACCGAATCCGTGCGCGAGCAGCACCACGCCGCGCGGTTTTTCTGCCGGCCAGACGAACCCCCTGACGGGCGCTCCGGGCACCGTCCATTCCTGCTGTTGCATGACCGGCAGTGTACCGAAAAGGTGCATTAAGCGCGAACTGACCCGCCCGGCCAGGCGAGGCGGCACACTGAAAGGCATGGCAGACATCGCAAGAAAAGCAGCGGCCCACTGGCAAGGCGACCTGAAAAGCGGCAAGGGCACCGTCAGCCTCGAAAGCGGGCTGCTGAAGGACGCCCAGTACGGCTTCCAGTCCCGTTTCGAGAGTGGCCCCGGCACCAACCCCGAGGAACTGCTCGCCAGCGCCCACGCGGGCTGCTTCACCATGCAACTCTCGGCGCTGCTGAGCAACCATGGGCACACCGTGGAAGACCTGCGCACCGACGCCACCTGCGAGATGGTGAAGGACGGCCCCGGTTTCAGGATCAGCCGGATGCACCTGGTCGTGCGCGGCAAAGTCACGGGCAGCGACCAGGCCGACTTTGAAGCGCACGTGAAGGACGCCGCCGAGAAGTGCCCCCTGAGCCGCGTCATGCAGGGCAACGTGGAGATCACTCACGAAGCGATTCTGGAATAAAGCTCAATCTGCAAAAGTTGCCCCGGTTCCGGCTGGGGCGGTTTTTAGTGCATTTGGCAGATGCACCCCGGTATCCAGCCCTCTAGCCTGAGTCATGAGTCACCTGTACTACCTGATCGGCCCGCCCGGCAGTGGAAAACGCACCATCGGGAAGGAACTCTCGCGCCTGACCGGAGCGGCACTGATCGACAATCACCTGATCAATGACCCGGTTTTCATAGCGCTGGGCGGCAATCGTCACCGTGAAGCTTGGCCTGAGAATGTCTGGGAAATGGTGGGGCAGGTGTACCGTGCCGTGCTGGAGGCCGTGAAACTCGCTCCACACGAAGTCAGCCATATCTTCACGAATTACCTGGCCGACGACCCGAATGAACCAAAGGCCATCGAGCGTCTGCGTGAACTGGCGGCAGCGCGTGACGCGCAGTTTCTCCCGGTTTACCTGACCTGCCCGGTCACGGCGCTGGAGCGGCGCATGGGTTCCCCTGAGCGGGCCGAGCGCGAGAAGATCAACGATGTCGGCACGCTGCGCGAAGTTCTGGAGCGGCACGGCGTTCTTCCCGTTCCGAATGGGGCTTTCACGCTGGATACCAGTCGCCTCTCCCCTACCGAGGCTGCGCAGGCCATCAACGAGCATGATAAGGGACTGAAATGACGCCGTTCGTGTGGCATCTGGTCGGCCCGCCTGGAAGCGGAAAAAGAACGGTGGGACTGCATCTGGCGCGTTTGACGGGGGCGGTGCTGCTGGACAATCACCTGTTCAACGACGCCGTATTCAAACCTTATGGCGCGGACGGACTGCGGCCGATCCCGGCTGAAATTCACGCCCTGGCCGCGCGGGTACGTGAGGCGGGATTGGAGGCGGCAAGACTCGCTCCGCCTGATGTGAATCAGATCTTTACCAGTTACCTGACGAACAGGCCGTCCGGCCCGGCGGCCCTGCAACGGGTGCGGGATCTGGCCGCGCAACGTGGGGCGACATACCTGCCCGTATGGCTGGAATGCAGCGTGGAGGAACTCGCCCGGCGCCTGCCCCTGCCGGAGCGCCTGGAACGGGCCAAAATGCGCGATCCGCAGCAACTCCGCGAAACGCTGGCGTCGGCCGGAATGTTGGCGCCGCCGCGTGATGCTGTTCGCATCGACACGGCGGCACTCTCTCCGGCCGACTCGGCCTTACTGATCGCGCATCAGGCCGGGCAGCTTTTCTAGAGGTCTGGATTAGCTTGTCGCTTCCTGGCTTTGTGCAGCGTGCAGTGCGCCTCGCTTCGCCAAGACAAACTTGTGCCGTTCTCAATAAATTCACTCGCTCGTTCGGGCAGAAAGCACTTTGTTCTTCTGTGAAATGCTGTAAATCAAGGGCGCGAACTGAGCCTGCCGGTCTGCTCGGTCAGCACGCGCAGGCTGTCGGCCAGGCTGGGCATCAGGGTGGCGGGGTTGTAGCGCCACGTCCAGTTGTGGTCGCCGGTGGTGCCGGGCAGGTTCATGCGGGCCTCGCTGCCCAGGTTCAGCACGTCCTGGAGGGGGACGACCGCCAGGGCCGCGCGGCTCTGGAAGGCCAGGCGCGTGAGCTGCCCGGCGAAGGCTTCCTCGGCGGGGTCATGCTGCACGTACTGCGAGAAGTTGCGGCGTTCTTCGGGGGCAGCGTTCACCCACCAGCCGCGCGAGGTGTCGTTGTCGTGCGTGCCGGTGTACACCACTTGATTTTCCTTCAGGTTTTCGGGCAGGAAGGCGTTCACGCTGAAGTCCCCGCCGCCGAACGCGAACTGCAACACCGCCATGCCGGGAAAATGGAAGTCGTCGCGCAGTTTGTCGACATCGGGCGTAATGACGCCCAGATCCTCGGCAATGATGGGCAGTTCGCCCAGCGCAGCGAACACGGCCTCGAACATCTGGTGGCCTAGCGCGGGCACCCAGCGGCCCTGAATAGCGTTTACGGCCGGAAAAGGAATTTCCCAGTAGCCGGCGAAGCCCCGGAAGTGATCCACGCGAATCAGGTCATACAGTTTCAGGCTGCCCTGAAAACGTTTGATCCACCACTGGAAACCGTCTTTTTGCATGGCGTCCCAGTTGTAGAGGGGATTGCCCCAGAGTTGCCCCGTTTCACTGAAGTAATCGGGCGGCACGCCCGCCACGACGGTGGGTTGGCCCTGGTCGTCGAAGAAGAACTGGTCGCGGTTGGCCCAGGCGTCACTGCTGTCCAGCGCCACAAAAATGGGGATGTCCCCGATCACCTGAATGCCACGCTCGCGGGCATACTGGCGCAGCGCCGTCCACTGCCGGAAAAACAGGAACTGCACGAACTTCACGCGGTCGATCTGGGCGGCCAGGCGCTCGGTGGCCTGGCTCAGCACCTGCGGGTCGCGGTCGCGCGCGCCACTTTCCCAGGCGTTCCACGGCAGGCCCCCGAAAGCGTTCTTGAGGGCCATGAAAAGGGCATAATCGTCCAGCCAGCTGGCCTCGGCGGCTTTGAAGTCCTCGAATTCGCGGTGCAGTTCGGGGGTAGAGTCGAACACGAATTTGGCGTAGGCGCGGTCGAGCATCTGGTGACGCCACACGTACTGCACGCCGAAATCCACCTTGAAGGGGTCGAAGTCGGGCATGGCCGCGAAGTCCGCGTCGCTGAGCAGCTTCTCTTCCTTGAGGGTCGCCAGGTCGATCAGGTAAGGGTTGCCGGCGAAGGCGGAAAAGGCCTGGTAGGGGCTGTCGCCGTACCCGGTCGGGCCGAGCGGCATGACCTGCCAGTAGGTCTGTCCGGCCTGCGCGAGCCAGTCGATGAAATGCCGGGCGTTCATGCCGAGTTCGCCGATGCCGTAGGGGCCGGGCAGGCTGGTGGGGTGGAGAAGGATGCCGCTAGCGCGGTTCAGCGTCATGAAGTTGACCTCCGAAGGCAGGTTGATGGAATCACTTCCAACGAGTTGTGCAAAGTGTAGAGCATTCACGGGAACAGGGGCGCACATGCCGCCACCCTGCCGCTTCTTCAGGCTGGGTTTCAGGGCGTCGTGGGCGGGCAAACGCCCCCTGACCGTATGGTAGCCTGAGGTTCATGAAGAACACGTTCGCCGTCACCATGACCCTCCTGTTGCTTGGAACACTCGCGGGTTCCGTGATCGCCTACAAAAAAGCCACCACCCCGGACGAAGCGGCGGCCCACGCCAGTGCCGCTGCCAGTGGCCCTGAAGGGACGGCCACCCATGTGGAAACGCCCGCTGCGGCCACGCCCGCCCCCAGCGACGATGCCGCGGCGCACGGCGAAACGCAGCCCGCGCCGACCGATGCCGGCACCACCGCCAACGCCGGAACGCCCGGCGTGGACAACACCAACGCTGCCGGGGCCACCGGCAACGCCCCCGCCGAAACGGCGAACGCCGCGCACGCCAGCGAACCCGCCGGGGACATCGAGGCAGGCAAAACCAAATACGCCGCCTCCTGCGCCGGTTGCCACGGTGCGAACGCCGAGGGCGGCATGGGCGGCATGGCACCCAAACTGAACGCCGTAAAGGATTGGACGCAGGAGCAATTCAAGACCGCCCTGCGCGACGGCAACACGCCAACCAAGACCCTGGCCCCGCCCATGATGAAGTTCGACACCACCGCCGTGACCGACGACGAAGTGGCGGGCATCTATGCCTGGCTGAAAACTGTCGACTGACCGCCCCGGCATAGCGAGGCCCGCCCAGGTGGCGGGCTTTTTAGGTTCCTCAGCCTAAACGAACGGTTGACGCACCGGCAGCGGGAGGCCGTCAGACTGGAGCCATGAACTTGAGCGACGTGCAAACCGCCTTTCAGAGCGCCTACCGCCCGGACCCCCGCGACGGCCTGACCGTGACCCCGCAGGTCAACGCCGGGGACTTCACCGTGCAGGTGCGCTACCTCGACGCCGACGGCGAACTGCGCGGCTTCGACGTGGTGGCGCAGCCCACCCCCAGCGAGGGCAGAAGTGCGCCGGAGGTCGGGCTGAACGTCGCTGAAGTGGTCGCGCGTGAACTGGCCTACGGGCAACTCTCGGCCGCCGATGAGGAAGGGCAGTTCAAACGCATCGTGGTGTAAGCGCCGCTTCTGCGGTGCCAGGTCTCCCCTTGGCTCTGCTCGCCCCTTCCCAGTCACTTCAGTATTGAGGGGCTGGGATGCTCATTCACTGGATGTTCAGGGTTTCGTACACGCGTTTGCTGGTGCCGTCGGCAAACACCAGCGTGCCGATCACGCCCAGGCGCACGTAACGCCGGTCTGCCCGTGCCCGGACGTTGATGGGCAAGGTAAAGCTCAAGGTCTTTCCCTGCGGCGTCAGCTTCACATTTCCGCCCCCCGCCGCAGAGTAGGTGTCCCGACCCTCTACGCGAAACTTGGCGAGAACGCCTCCCACCGGGTATTCCAGCTCGTACTCGAACGACGCGCTGAGGACCCGCTGACCGTTGAAATTCCCCTGAACCTGCAACGTGCAGGCCGCGCCCAGACCCAGCGGCAAATAGGACGTGACGCCCCGCTCACTGCGGCAACCCGTGAACTGCCACTGGTTGAGTTTCACGCGGGCACCTGCCACAGTGGGCGCTGGCGACGATCCGGGCGCCGTGGAGGTCGTGGCATTCAGATCAGCCAGCAGGGCCACGGCTGTTTGACGGCCTTCGCGCATGCACAGCACCGAGCGGGCATTCGGCGCCGGATAACTCACCAGTTCACGCACGCCCGACGCGCCGTAACAGGGTTCGATGCGCCCCGTGAAGGCCACCTGCCCGATGGCGGTGCGCTGCAAATCCGCGAAGGTTCGGCGATCCACGTCCGCGTGAAAACTGTCCTCGTTGATGAACACGGCCATGAGTTCGATGCGGCCCTGCGCGTCGTTGTTCTCCCGGCGAATGAAAGCCGTGTCCCCGGTGTTCAGGCGGTACATCCAGTTCTGACCGCTGCGGTAGGGCTCACCGCAGGCGTACTGACGGCAGAAGGCACTGTTGAAAAAACTTGCCCGCGTCCCCAGAAGGCCCGCCGCCGACGCACTGCACATCAGGGAGAAAAGGGGAAGAAGCAGAAAGGCCCGGCGGAAGTTCGACACAGTCCACCGTACATGGAGGCCTCTGGCAAGGTTCTGTCAGCCCAGAAGTCCGAATAGCCGGCCCTTTCCAGTCCCTCACTTCTCTTCAGGCGAGTGCCCGCTTCGCTGGTGACGATTCATGGAGCAAGTCAGGGTCAAGTCGGTTGGGCTCAAGCGAACCAGGATCAAGGCGGCCAGGTCAGGTAAGCTGGGGTCTCAGGGAAAACGCACGCCCATCCCCCGCCTGCCGGTGGGTGTTCACGGCTGCCCCGGAGGCCAAATGACCCAAACGCCCACCCCCTCCCCCGCTAACATTCCACCGGAGCGCCGCGTGGTGCTGGGGTTACAGCACTCGATCGCCATGTTCGGTGCCACGGTTCTCGTGCCCATTCTGGTGGGCCTATCGCCCAGCGTGGCCCTGTTCGGCGCGGGGGTCGCCACCCTGCTGTTTCACCTGATCACGCAGGGGAAAGTCCCGATATTTCTGGGGAGTTCCTTCGCTTTCATTGCCCCGACTGCCCTGGTCGTGAAGGAGATGGGGCCAGCGGCGGCGGGCGGCGGCCTGATCGCGGCAGGCCTGATGTACCTGCTGTTCAGCGCCCTGGTGACCATATTCGGCACCGACCGGCTGCTGCGCGTATTCCCGCCCGTCGTGACCGGCCCGGTCATTATCGTGATCGGTCTGGGATTGTCGAGCGTGGCCGTGAATCAGGCGAAAACCAACTGGTGGCTGGCCCTCGCCACGCTGCTGGCAGCCATTCTGGCCAGCGTGTTCGGGCGTGGCCTCTTCCGCATGATTCCCATTCTGCTGGGCGTCGTGACCGGCTACCTGGTCGCGCTGCTGACCGGGCAGGTGGACAGCAAGGCCCTGGCCGACATTGCCGCCGCGCCGCTGTTCGGCCTGCCGGATTTTCACGCCCCGGCGCTGGACTGGCGGGCGGTGGCGATTATTGCCCCGGTGGCCGTCGTGACGTTCATCGAGCATGTCGGGGACGTGATCGTGAACGGGCGCGTGGTCGGCAAGAACTTCCTGAAAGACCCCGGCCTCAACCGCACCCTCCTCGCCGACGGCCTGGCCAACATGACCAGTGCCGCGCTGGGTGGCCCCGCCGCCACCACCTACGCTGAGAACACCGGCGTCCTGGCCCTGACCCGCGTGTACGACCCACGCGTGCTGCAAATCGGCGCATTCTTTGCCATCTGCTTTGGCTGCTCTCCGAAACTGGCCGCCGTGCTGAAAAGCCTGCCGCAAGGCGTGCTGGGCGGTGTGTCCATTCTGCTGTTCGGCATGATCGCCTCGGTGGGCATCCGCACCCTGGCCGAAGCCAAAATAGACTTCGCGCACAGCCGCAACCTGATTATCGTGTCGCTGATTCTGGTGCTGGGCCTGGGCGGCGCGTCCTTCCCCCTGAGTATTGCCGGAACGAAACTGGAACTGCACGGCATGGCCCTCGCCGCCCTGGTCGGCATCATCGCCAATCTGCTGCTGCCCCACCAGCATCAGGAAGTCGCCGGGCTGCCTGAGGGACAGGACGTGAGCGTGTGAGGAAATGCGGCTTTGAGGCACCTCTCAGTCAAGTAGTCTGAGACGGATGCGAACGCTTTTGCTAGCCATCCTTTGCTCAACGACTGCCCTGGCGGGCGGCGCTGGCCCTCGGCCTGAGTTCCCACTAAAAGTCGGTCAATTCTGGGAAGTTCAGTGGCGTTTCACCAGTGAGTTACCAACCGTGCAGCGGGTCGGCCTTGAGTGGGAGTTTCCGAAAACTCGAACCGTGGAGAAGGTCAGGAGCTTCAAAACGGAGGGCGGCGCGTTAACCGCATTTTTGCCTGTCCGGTTTCTGATCGCTACCCAAGATGGTCAGGTCAACCGCTTCTGCATTGCGCCGTTTTCCGCGCTCGATGAAGGATATGCGCTGCGCGGCACCTCGGATGAATTGGGCACACTGATTCCGCAACGGCACGTCAACCACAACCCCAATGACGGTAATTTATACGACGCGGCGCGAAAGGCGGGCCACGGCACTTGCACACTCAAGCGTCTTCAGTGACTGTCCTTCTGCACGTTACCGCCGCCCTTTCTTCCTGACCTTCTGCCCCGGCACGGTGGCCTGCTTGAACTCTTTTCCTTGCAACTTCGCTTCGATGGCCCTGATCTGGTCGCGCAGGCTGGCGGCTTTCTCGAAGTCGAGGTCTTCCGACGCCTGCCACATGTCCAGTTCAAGGTCGGTGAGCTGCGCGGTGAGGCTGTCCCGGTCGTCCCCGATATTGTCGCTGCTGATCTCGTCGGGCTGTTCCTCGCCGCGAATGACGTTGCGCACGCCCTTGATGACGGTGGTGGGGGTGATGCCGTGCTCCTCGTTGTACGCCTGCTGCTTTTCGCGGCGGCGGGCGGTTTCCTCGATGGCAAACTTCATGGCGGGCGTGATGGTGTCGCCGTACAGGATCACCTCGCCGTTCACGTTGCGGGCGGCGCGGCCGATAGTCTGGATCAGGGCGCGTTCGCTGCGCAGGAAGCCGGGTTTGTCGGCGTCCAGAATGGCAACGAGGGACACTTCCGGCAAATCCAGACCCTCGCGCAGCAGGTTGATGCCCACCAGCACGTCGTAGTGCCCCAGGCGCAGGTCGCGGATGATCACCTGGCGTTCCACGCTGTCGATGTCGCTGTGCATGTACCGCGCCTTCACGCCTTTTTCCAGCAGGTACTCGGTGAGGTCTTCGCTCATGCGTTTGGTGAGGGTGGTGACCAGCGTGCGTTCCCCAAGGGCGGCTTTCTCGCGCACGCGGCCCAGCAGGTCTTCGATCTGGCCGTTGATGGGCCGCACCGTGACCGGCGGGTCGATCAGGCCGGTGGGGCGGATGATCTGGTCGGCCACGCTGTCGCTTACCTCGCGCTCGAAGGGGCCGGGGGTGGCGGACACGTAAATGGTCTGCCCGGTTTTCGTCATGAACTCCTCGAAGTTCAGCGGGCGGTTGTCCATGGCCGAGGGCAGGCGGAAGCCGTAATCCACCAGGGTCTGCTTGCGGGCGCGGTCGCCGTTGGCCATCCCGCCGATCTGCGGCACGGTGACGTGCGACTCGTCGATGAAGGTGATGAAGTCGTCCGGGAAATAGTCCAGCATGGTGTACGGCGTGGCCCCCGGCGGGCGTCCGTCGATGTGGCGCGAGTAGTTCTCGATGCCGGAGCAGTAGCCCAGCACCTTGAGCATCTCCAGGTCGTACAGGGTGCGCTCCTTGAGGCGCTGCGCTTCCAGCAGTTTCCCGGTGGACTTGAAGTATTCCAGGCGCTGGTCGAGTTCCTCCTGAATGGTCACGATGGCCCGCTCGATGTTCCCGGCGCTGCTCACGTAATGCTTGGCCGGGTAGATCACGGTGGCGTCCAGGTCGCCCAGTCGGTCGCCGGTCAGCGGGTGAATCACGCTGATGCGCTCGATGTCGTCGCCCCACAGTTCGATGCGCAGGGGCTGTTCGTCGTAGGCGGGCCACACGTCCACCGTCTCCCCTTTTGCGCGGAAGCGCCCAGGCATCAGTTCGATGTCGTTGCGCTCGTACTGCATGTTCACCAGCCGCCCGAACATCTCGTCGCGGCTGACCTGCTCGCCCTTCTTCAGGATCAGGTTGAGGGCGGTGTACTCCTTCGGGTCACCCAGGCCGTAAATGCACGACACCGACGCCACCACGATCACGTCCCGGCGCGTCATCAGGCTGCGCGTGGCCGAGTGGCGCAGGCGCTCGATCTCCTGGTTAATGCTGGCGTCCTTCTCGATGAACAGGTCTTTGCCCGGCACATACGCCTCGGGCTGGTAGTAATCGTAGTAGCTGATGAAGAATTCGACCGCATTGTCCGGGAAGAACTCGCGGAACTCGGACGCCAGCTGCGCCGTGAGGATCTTGTTGGGAGCCATGATCAGCGCCGGGCGCTGCGTTTCCTCGATGACCTTCGCCATGCTGTAGGTTTTGCCGGTGCCGGTGGCCCCCAGCAGTGTCTGAAACCGCAGCCCGCTTTCCAGTCCGTCGACCAGGGAGGCGATGGCGGTGGGCTGGTCGCCGGACGGTTTGAATTCGGACTTGACAGTCAACATGGGCTTATTTTACGCCCCCAGCGTAAGGGAAAGGTAAGCCAGATGGCGCAGTGAACCTCACACAACCTTGGAAATGCGTATTGTTGCGGCGTGTCCACGCCTGAAATCCGCCCGCTCACGAACACGCCGCAAACCCGGGCGCACCTGGCCGAGGTGCTGATCGCCACCGTCGCGGCGGGCGGCTCGGTGGGGTTCATGCACCCTGTTTCCCCGGCCCAGGCGCAGGCGTTCTGGCAGGCGGCCTTCAATGAGGCGGATGCCGGGAACCGCGTGATTTTTGGCGCCTGGGAAGGTCAGCGTCTGCTGGGCACTGTGACCCTGCTGACCGCCCTGCCGCCAAATCAGCCGCACCGGGCGGAAATAGCGAAGATGATGACGCACCCACAGGCCCGTCAGCGCGGAATCGCCACGCGGCTGATTCAGGCCGCCGAGGCAGAAGCCGCCGCACGCGGAAAAACACTGCTGGTGCTGGATACCGCCAGCGATGAAGGCGCCGGCCCGTTCTACGAGAAAATGGGCTACAGCCTCAGCGGGGAAATTCCAGAGTTCGCGCTGAAACCACACGGCGGCCTCACCGGAACATTGTTGTACTGGAAGCGCCTGTCCTGAACGTGCTTTAACCGTCCATGACTTTGGGCAGCATCCTGACCCAGTTCGTCACCTGCCAGCTATTGAGGAAGTTCACGGCTTCGGTGCTCATTTCCTGGTCGAGTTCCACGGCAAGGAGGGCCTGGCCGCCGCGTCCTTCACGGGTGCAGGTGAGGGTGGCGATGTTGCACTCAGCGGCGGCAATGGTGCTGGCCAGGCGGGCGATCACGCCGATGGCGTCCCTGTACCGGACGATCAGGGTGGGACTTGCGCCGCTGAAGTTCACGCCGAGGCCCTGCACCTGCGTGACCTGAATGACGCCGCCGCCGGTGCTGCTGCCCTGCATAGTGACGTGTTGCGTTTCCCCGTGCAGGTCGATGTGCGCAGTATTCGGGTGAACGTCGCCCAGGTCGACGTCTCTGAACTCGAATTCCAGCCCGGCGGCCCCAGCCTCCTCGAAGGCCTGGGGCAACCGGGGGTCGTCGGGCGCAAAACCCAGAATGCCGGCAATGAGGGCCAGGTGCGTGCCGTGGCCGCGTCCGGTCTTGGCGAAGCTGGCGTGCAGGCCGATGGTGGCTTTGCGGGGGGTTTCGCCCAGCAGGTGATGCGCGATCAGCCCGAGGCGGCACGCGCCCGCCGTGTGGCTGCTGCTGGGGCCGATCATGACCGGGCCAATCATGTCAAGAAGGGACATGGCCGCAGTATAGGCGGGCGCAGTATAGGTAGACACAGTACAGGCATGGACGGGGCGGGCATGAAAAGCCCCGGCAGGCACCGGGACATGAGGGCTGAAAAACAGCTTTACTGGTCGAGGTTCTCGCGCAGTTCCCGCAGCTTTTGCTGCTTCTCGGCTTCGGTCATGTCGGCCTCCAGCCCGTTGGCGTCCACGTTGCCGTCTGCGCCCTGCATGCCTTCTTCCACCACTTCGTCCTGCTTGATGTCGCCGCTTTCGGGGTTGGGGTTGGTCATGCCTCTCAGTCTGGAGAAAAAGGCGGCGCGGTGGGCATCTGCTGCCCGGCCGAGTCCTTAGGAAGCGTAGGGAATTGGTTTAACAAGGCCGGAACTGTGACCAAAGAGAACGTGTCGGGGGGCCGCGCCGCCTAGCCTGAAACGCATGCGTTTTTCTTCCCGACTGATCCTGGCCCTGATGGGGGCCGCCGCCCTGAGTGCCGTGTTGAGCAGTTGCTCCAGTGACCGGATCGTGCAGACCGTGAACGCCACCAACAGCCCGCGCGGCCTGAATGTGGTGCAAAACCAGCGCTACGGCCCGGACACCCGCAACACCATAGACGTGTACGCGCCGCAGGAGGCCCGCAGCGCCCCGGTCGTGCTGTTTATTCACGGTGGGTCGTGGACGGGCGGCGACAAGAGCCAGCACGCTTTCGTGGGCGAGTCGCTGGCCCGCGCCGGGTACGTGACGGGCGTCATGAATTACCGTTTGGCCCCGCAAAACCGTTACCCCACCTACATTCAGGACGCTGCGCTGGCCCTGAAGTGGCTGCGCGACAACGCCGGGAAGTACGGCGGCAACCCGCAGAACGTGTTCGTGGCGGGCCACTCGGCGGGCGGCTTCAACGCCGTGGAGCTGGTGGATAACGCCCGCTGGCTGCGCGAGGTGAATGTCCCCATCTCCAGCATTCGCGGGGTGATCGGGATTGCCGGGCCGTACAGCTACGATTTCCGGGAGTTTTCCAGCCGCAACGCCTTCCCGGAAGAAGGTCTGCCGGACGACATCATGCCGGACCGGCACGTCCGCGCCGACGCGCCCCCGCACCTGCTCCTGGTCGCGGCCAACGACACCACGGTGTATCCACAAAACGCCATCAACATGGAAGCCGCGCTGCAAAAAGCGGGCGCTCAGGTGGAACGCAAGGTGCTGCCGCGCCTCAACCACATCACCATTCTGGGCGCGGTGGCACGGAACCTGACCTTCCTGGGGGGCACGCGGGCCGAGATCATCCAGTTTATCGAGGCCAGGCGCCTGAAGTGACTACCAGGGCCTTCTGAGCGGACTATTCGGCAGCCAGGGAGAAACAGCCTCTTGTTGTGTGGCCCGCCCGACCCCGAATTGCCGCTGTTTCTCGCAGGCGAACGCTCCAGTTCAGGCTGAGGCAAAGGGCACGAGTTGCCGCCAGCTGTGCACGTTCCCGACCTGCACGGTCACGAAGCGCTCCAGCGCTTTCCACAGGGCGGGGCGCTGATCGTCGGGCAGGGGGGCGTCCATGCTGGCCCGCACGGTGCGTTTCACCACGCCGCGCAGGAAATCCAGTGCCTCGGGGGGGTAAGCGGGCAGCGCAGCGCAGTGGCGGCACAGCAGTTGCCCACCCAGCGGATCCGGGTGCTCGGGATCCGGGGTGCCGCAGCGGGCGCAGCGGGCAGTCTGTGGAAGGATGCCGGCCAGGCCCAGCAGTTTGTAGCTCATGACCAGCGCCACCCACTCCGGGTCATGCTGGTGCGAGATGCCGCGCAGTGCCCCGGCGAACAGGTCGTAAGCCTGCTCGCTGAATTCGCCTTCCTGAAACAGGGCGTCCGCGAACTCGGCCATCAGGTGCGCGAAAGCGTAGCGTTCCGGTTCGGCCAGTTTGGGCAGCGCGCCCTCCAGCACTGCCTGTTTCACGCTGGCCAGGTCGTTGCCGGGCGCCTGGTAGACCTGCACACCCACGTTGTGAAACAGGTTCAGGCGGCTGCTCAGGGGGCCTTTCACGCCGCCGCGCGCAATGGCCTTCAGTTTGCCCTGCGGGGTCAGCAGCGTCACGATGATGTCCCCCGCCGGTGTCACCCGGCGACGAATGACGATTCCGCTGCGGTTGGCAGTGCGTGACCTCACGGGGAAAGTCTAAAGGCTGGGAGACACAGGGTCTCGGGCGGGGGCGACAATCTGCGCCGCGCAGCCGCCTTACACTGGAGCACAATGAGCGAGAAGTCCCACACGGCCGCCGATCTGCTGCGGGAACTGTTCCCGGAGTCGCACCGCGAGATTTTTGGTGAGCGTTCCAGCGAGAAGGCCCCCACCCTGGGCCTGTACCCGGTCGCAGACGGGCGGCTGGCGCTAGTTCACGGGGATCAACTGGCAGAATTCACGCCGCTGCCCCCCAAGGGCAATGCGGCCCTGCACTGCGACCTGTGCCACCACACCCGCAGCCGCAGCGAGGCGCACATCTACCGCGTGGTGGTGGCGGCCCGGCGCACGCGTTACCTGACCCTGTGCAGCCCCACCGAGGGATGCCAGCAACGCGCCGGACAGCAGAACCTGGAAGCCCTGGCCGACCGTATTTTTCCCATCGAGACCATTCACGCCGAGTAAGGGAACCAACGGGTGCAGGCTGGCGTAGAGCATTTAGCAAAAGAACGCAGTGCTTTTTGTTCGAGCGGAGCGAGTGAATTCAGACGAGCAGGACAGAGAATGGAGCGCTCTGGGGTGAAGTTCCACAGAGCGCGGAATTCGGAGCACTGCTCTAGTCAGGTCATGAGCCGCCGCGTCTTCGATGCAACCTGGCGTGAGTGTCCACGCTGCCACGTCCATATGAGGGGCTGGCCCATGAGCAGCTGGGGACGCCTGAGAAACGTGCCGGAACGCAACTGGCGCGGCGAACCGGAAAAGGGCCTGGAGCCCTTCATCCTCAGTCCAGGCTGGCTGCTCGACCTGCTCATTTACCTGCTGGTGTGGGGCGCAAGTACGCTCAGCGCCGTGACAGGCGGTCGCCTCCGCAGATTCAGAAAAGCCCACGCTGGTCGATCCCTGAAGGACACGGACTGGATGTGCGCCCAGTGCTTTTACACGGAGGCAGGCCCATGACCCGCCGCGTGCCTGCCCAGGCCTGGCATGAATGCCCCAAATGCGCCTACCCCATGGTGCGCTGGGAAAAGTTCCAGCAGAACCCGGAGCGGGTGTGGGTGGTCTGGAAACCGGAGGAATGGTGGGTGCCCATCCATGTCCTTATTCTGGGCAGCCTGCTGCTGCTGGGCTTTCTGATGCCCTGGGTAGGTGTAGTCCTGTTGGGCGGGCAGCACCGGCGCGGCTTCGTGTTGGCGCTGATAGAGGGCGTCGGCCTGGGCAGCGCTGTGTTGATCGGGTACGTCACTTATCTCCGCCGTCAACGCCGGCGTAAGCGACTGACGGGAAACCTTCAGCCGCTGGACTGGGTATGCGCCAGGTGCCTGCACACCGAGCATGAACAACACTGGGCATGAAGGACACTGAGCATGAACGCCCTGCATGACCTTCCCATGACATGACCGGCCGCTCTCCCCTACGCTGGGCAGGTGGAAGGTGTGCTGCACGAACTGAACCTGATGAAGGGCCTGCTGGCGGCGTTTGCCCTGAGTGGCCTGATCGGCTGGGAACGCGAGCGCCACGGGCACAATGCCGGACTGCGAACGCACATTCTGGTGGGGGTCAGCGCGGCGCTGTTCATCGTGCTGAGCGAGGCGCTGGTGCAGACCTTCGCCGGGCAGGACGACCAGGTGCGCTTCGACGTGATCGGCGTGCTGGGCGCGGTGGTCAGCGGCGTGAGTTTCCTGGGAGCGGGCGCGATCTTCTCCAGCAAACGCGGCGACCAGATGAAAGGCCTGACCACTGCCGCTGGCCTGCTGGCAACGGCGGCGGTCGGGGTGGCGTGCGGCCTGCACCTGTACGTGCTGGCGACGGGCGCCACGCTGCTGTTTCTGTTCACACTGGGGCCACTGAGCCGGGTGGCCGAGGCTGTTCCTCAAAAGCGGCGAGATGAGTAAACCCGCGCCGCCATGCGGCCCCGTGAATAGGATGACGATTCCCTTTCCTTTCTTCAAAGATTGTATACAATATCCAGGATGACCGAGTTCGAGCGTCCTGGCCTGGTGCGTGACGGGGTGTATCAGCACCTGCGCCGCGCCGTGCTGGACGGTGAGTTTTTGCCTGGCGCACGGCTGGGCGAGGTAGAACTGGGGCACCTGCTGGGCGTGTCGCGCACCCCCATCCGCGAGGCGATCATGCGCCTGACGCAGGACGGCCTGCTGGTCGCCGAGGCGAACAAGGGCGTGCGTGTGCGCACCCTGAGCGCCCGGGAAGCGCAGGACACGTACACCGTGCGCGAGGAACTGGATGGCCTGGCCGCCGCGCTGGCCGCGCAGCACCACACGCCGGACGACGCCGGATCGCTCGAAAGCGCCCTGGCACAACTGAACGCCGCCCAGAACACCGACTACCGTGAGCAGACGCGCCTGGACCTCGCCTTTCACCGCGTCATCGCCAGTGCCGCGCACAACGCCGCGCTCAGCGACCTGTCGCGCGACCTGGAACAGCGCATCGCCCTGATCAAGCACCAGACCCGCACATACAACACCCACCCGCAAACCGCGCAGCAGCACGCCGACATCGTGGATGCCGTGCTGCGCCGCGACCCGGTACGCGCCCGCGAAGCCGCCCGGGTGCACGTCCGCACCTTCGCCCGGCTGGTCATTCCCGAACTGGAGCCGGACGCCGCGCCCCGCCAGCATCCGCCACCGCCCCGCCGCGCCACCACCGCCCCCCACCCCCTCTCAGGAGAGAAGAAATGATCGACCAGATTTACCGCAAAGCCGTGCTGACTGTCGCCGGCAATCAGAAAGTCGAGGAACTGGCCCGCGCCCGCATGTGGCCCCTCGCGCAGCGCTTCGTGGCCGGCGAGGACATTTCCAGCGCTGTTCAGGCCGTGAAGGACCTGGAGCAGGACGGCATTCAGGGCAACCTCGACCTGCTCGGCGAGTTCATCGACAGCCCCGCCAGGTGCACCGAATTTGCCGACAACGTCATCCGGCTCATCGAGGCGGCGCACCAGGCCGGTATTACGCCGTATGTCAGCATCAAGCTGAGCAGCGTGGGCCAGGGCAAGCAGGACGCCGGCGAGGATCTGGGCCTGAAAAATGCCCGGCGCATCATCGGCAAGGCCAGCGAGTACGGCGGGTTCGTGTGCCTGGACATGGAAGACCACCCGCGCACCGACATCACCCTCCAGCAGTTCCGCACGCTGGTCGGTGAATTCGGCCACCAGCACGTCGGCACGGTACTGCAAAGCTACCTGTACCGCAGCCTGCAAGACCGCGCCGGACTGGACGACCTGCACCCCAATATCCGCATGGTCAAGGGCGCGTACCTGGAACCCGAAACGGTCGCCTACCCCGACAAGAGCGATGTCGACCAGAACTATCGCCGCCTGGTGTACGCGCACCTGAAAGCGGGGCACTACACCAACGTCGCCACGCACGACGAACAGATCATCGACGACGTGAAACGCTTCGTGCTGGCGCACGGTATTCCCAGGGATCAGTTCGAGTTCCAGATGCTGTACGGCATTCGCCGCGACCTGCAAAAACAACTGGCGCAGGAAGGCTACCGCGTCCGTGCCTATATTCCCTACGGCCGCGACTGGTACGCCTACTTCAGCCGACGGATTGCCGAAACCCCCAGAAACGCTGCCTTCGTCGTGCAGGGGATGCTGAAGGGCTGATGGACTTCCGCGCGCAGGCCACTTTGGATCAGCTTCGCCAGGCCTTTGAAATGGTGCAGCTGGGTAGCGGAGTCAGCCTGCACGAGGCCAACGTGATAGACGACTACGGCACGGCGGAGCAGCGTCGGGCCGCCCGCGCCCTCGACACCGAGCAGCACTGGTGGGAAGTGCCGGACGAGGCCATCGCGCTGGGCTGGGGCTACTGCGCCCTGAGCTTCATGGACGCCCGCGGGCTGCACTACTACCTGCCGGCCTACGCCAGCTGGGTGCTGCGCAGGGGCTTTCAGTCCGACTCGGCCGCCTTCGAACACACCATCTACACGCTGGAATCTCTCCAGGAGCGACCAGGGCAGTTTGTGCTGTTCAACTTCAGTCAGGCTCAGGCCATCCAGGCCTTCTTGCAGTACCTGCTCAGCGTCGACCCCGACGATTCCTGCTTCACCCATCACTATCAGCGGGCACATGCCATCTGGACTGCCCACGCCGAAACCCTCAAGGAGCCCACCCATGATTAAAGTTCAGGAATACCGCCCGCAGAGCTTCATCGACTTTACGAAGGAAGAAAATGTCAAGGCCTACCAGGACGCGCTGAAGAAGATCCGCGCCGAACTGGTCGGGAAGCACTACCCGCTAGTGATCGACGGTGAGCGCGTGGACACGGCCGAGAAGCTGGAGTCCATCAACCCCTGCGATACCAGTGAGGTCGTGGGCACGACCGCGAAGGCCACCGTGGAGGACGCCGAGCGCGCGCTTCAGGGGGCGTGGAAGGCGTTCGAGAGCTGGAAGAAGTGGGACATGGACGCCCGCGCCCGCATTCTGCTGAAGGCCGCGGCGATCCTGAAGCGCCGCCGGCTGGAAGCGTGCGCGCTGATGACCATCGAGGTTGGCAAGAACTACGCCGAGGCCGACGTGGAGGTCGCTGAGGCGATTGACTTCCTGGAGTACTACGCCCGCAGCGCCATGCGCTACAGCGGGTTTGGCAGCGCCGAGACGACCTGGTTCGAAGGTGAGGAGAACGGCCTGATGCACATCCCGCTGGGCGTGGGCGTGAGCATCAGCCCCTGGAACTTCCCGTGCGCGATCTTCATCGGGATGGCGGCCGCGCCGATCGTGGCGGGCAACTGTGTGCTGGTGAAGCCCGCCGAGGACGCCGGGCTGATCGCTGGGTTCATGGTGGACATCATGATCGAGGCGGGCCTGCCGGCCGGGGTGCTTCAGTTCCTGCCCGGCGTCGGGAAGGAGATCGGGGAGTACCTGACGAACCACGCGAAGACGCGCTTCATCACGTTCACGGGGAGCCGCGCGGTGGGGTTGCACATCAACGAGGTGGCCGCGAAGGTGCAGCCCGGCCAGAAGTGGATCAAGCGCGTGATCATGGAGCTGGGCGGCAAGGACGCGCTGATCGTGGATGAGGGCGCGGACATCGAGACGGCCGTGACGGCGGCCGTGCAGGGCGCCTTCGGGTTCAACGGGCAGAAATGCAGCGCCATGAGCCGCCTGATCCTGGTGGACAGTGTGTACGACGAGGTGATGAGCGGGTTCGTGGAGCGCACGAAGGCCCTGAAGATGGGCTGCGGCGAGGAGAACGCGCACGTGACGGCCGTGGTGAACCAGATGAGCTTCGACAAGATCAAGGGCTACCTCGCGACGGCGGGGGATGAGGGTCAGGTCATGCTGGGCGGCGAGGCTCCCGGCGAGTGCGGCGGAAAGAAGGGCCATTACGTGCAGCCGAGCATCATCGGGGACGTGAAGCGCGAGTCGCGTCTGGCGCAGGAGGAGATCTTCGGGCCGGTCGTGTCGGTCATCCGCGCGCGGGACTGGCAGGACGCGCTGGATATCGCCAACAGCACCGAGTACGGCCTGACGGGCGGCGTGATCAGTAGCAGCCGCGAGCACCTGGAGCAGGCCCGCGCGGAGTTCGAGGTGGGGAACCTGTACTTCAACCGCAAGATCACCGGGGCGATCGTGGGTGTGCAGCCGTTCGGCGGGTACAACATGAGCGGCACGGACAGCAAGGCGGGCGGGCCGGACTACCTGGCGAACTTCATGCAGCTCAAGACAGTGACCGAGCGCTGGTAAGACGCCCCGCCGCCCAGACCGGTCTGTTCTTTTACTCACCTCATTGAGAGGAACAGCGCGAGTGCGATTCTGTTTTTAAAACCCCATTTTTAGAGAAGTCAAGCAACTTTGCAGGCGGAAGGTGAAGTCCCTCCGCCTGTTTTCATATGTCTTTTCTGACGAAAAGCTGATGCCGACGAAGTTTGTAGGGTTTATTACACCCACCACAATGTTGTCTAGATAAGCCGGATAATGAGAAGCAGGTGGACATTAGGATTGCGCCCAAGTCCAAAAAAGACCAAAGTTGAACGTCTGGAAATGCCGTCCCTACCAACGTGGGGGGCTACTTCGCGTAGCGACGTGTTCCGGACTCATCCCTCAGGAGACTTCATGACCCGTACCCGCGCTCTATTGGCTGCCACCCTCGCCCTGACCCTCGCTGCCTGTGGGCAGCAGAGCCCCGTGAACACCACGGCCCCCACCACCAACAAGGACGTGGTCGCCAGTGACGCCTACCTCGTCGGGTTTAAAGAGGCCGGGCAGATCAGTGCCCAGAGCCTGCAGCAACAGGCCGCCATGCAGGCCCAGGCCATCACCGCCGCTGGCGGCGTCATGACCAGCCAGTGGGCGGACATCAGCGCCGCCGCCGTGCGCCTCTCGCCCGCCGCGCTGGCCAAACTTCAGGGCAACCCCATGGTGGACTACGTGGAACCCGATCTGGTGCGCACCGCCCAGGGCTTCAAGAGCGGCAGCAGCGACGCCGGCTCCCGCAAAACCAACTTCACCGCTCAGGCCCTGACCACCCCGCCCTACACCGGCAGCGGTGAAACCACCTGGGGCGACAACGCCCTGAAAGTCGAGACGCTACGCACCAGCGGCTACACCGGCGCAGGCGTGGCCGTGTGCATCGGGGATACCGGCATCGACGGCAACCATCCCGAATTCCAGAAAAAACTGAAGGGCTTCAAGAACTTCATCACCACGGAAACCAACCGCAATGACCCGTACCAGCTGAACGACGTGTCCCACCACGGAACGCACGTGTCCGGCACGGTCTTCGCGCAGTACGGCGCCGGCACCGGCGGTAGCGGCACGCTGGAAGGCATGGACGTGAACGGGGTGGGCGGCGTCGCCACCGGCGTGAACCTGTACATGGCGCGCGTGCTGGGCGACACCGGCAGCGGCAGCAGCAGCGGCATCATCAACGGTGTGAACTGGTGCGTCGCCCAGCTGAAAAGCCAGGGCGGCACGGAAGCCAAGGTCGTCATCAGCCTGAGCCTGGGCGGCGGCCGCGCCAGCAAGACCGAGCAGCGGGCCTACACCAGCGCCTGGAAGAAGGGGGCCTTCACCGTGGCGGCCACCGGCAACGACGGCGCCGCCGTGTCCTACCCCGCTGCCTACGACAACGTGGTGGGCATCGGGGCCATCGACAACACCGAAGCCAAGGCGGACTTCAGCAACTTCGGCACACAGGTCGACCTGGTCGCTCCGGGCGTGGACGTGATCAGCAGCGTACCCGTCGGCCAGGGCACCAGGGCCACGGCGTCGGGCGGCGGTGTGAACTTCACCCAGGTGATGTCCGCCGACAAGAGCGCCAAGGCGACCTTCAGCGGCAACGTCGTGAAAGCCGGCGACGGCACAGGCACAGCCGGCGCCAACGAGTTCTGCGGCACGACCAGCCGCAACAGCGCCCTGAGCGGCAACATCGCCCTGATCAGCCGCGGCACCTGCTCCTTCGAGGAGAAAGTCGCCAACGCCGTCGCCAGCGGCGCAAAAGCCGTCATGATCTACAACAACACGGCGGGCGCCTTGGGCACGAGCCTGACCAACAGCTACACCATTCCCGTGGTCGGCATCCTTCAGGCCGACGGCCAGGGCCTGCTGACCAAACTGCCTACCACCGGCACGGTCGCCGTGACGGGCGCGGATTACGACATGTACAACGGCACCAGCATGGCCACCCCGCACGCCAGCGCCGCCGCTGCCGTCGTCTGGGCCGCCAAACCTGGCCTGACCAATGCCCAGCTGCTGAGCCTGCTGACCAGCACCGCCAAGGACCTCGGCACAGCCGGCAAAGACAACAACTTCGGCTACGGCCTGGTCAATCCCCTCAAGGCCATCACCGGACAGTAAGTCCCCGCTTCAGCCTTCTTCCGGGCCGAGCACCGCTTCCTTCAAAGGGGCGGTGTTTTTTCATGGCTGAACCTGGCCGGAAGAAGGCAGGATGGCGCGCAGGGCAGCTTCACTTTCTGGCCTGAGCCAGCAACGTGTCCACCATCAACGCCCCGCCCAGGATGGCCGGCAGGCCGCCGCCCGGATGGACGCCAGTGCCCACCTGCCACAGCCTCTCGCCCAGGCGGTACGGTTGCGGGTGGAGCGGCCCGCCCCGCCAGGAAGGCGCAAACGCGCCGTAAATCGCGCCGCCGGGGTGCCCGCCCGCCGCGTAGTGCAGGGGATCAAGAACTTTGATGTCCAGGGCGCTGTCCAGCAAACCCGGTGCCCCCAGCGTGTTCTCGATGCGCCTGAGTTGCCGCTGTACCCAGGGATGCCCGCAGGTTATTTCGCGGGTAACGGCGGGAACGGTGAGCAGCGCCGCCAGTTTCGGCCCCTCGGCGTGGACGAGGGCCAGGGTGTCCGGCGGCAGTGCTCCGGCCCGGACAGCCCGGCGGAACACCTGAAAATCAGCTGGTGGCAGGACGCTGGTGGCCGGCAACCGGGAGGTGTGCGGCAGGGCAGCGTACAGGGCCAGGCCGCTCACGCTGCGGCGGGCGACGGGCGAAGGGGCCGCCAGACCCCGCAGGCGGGCCAGCCGCTGGGGGTCGATGGCGCTGACGATCAGATCGTGCTCGATCACACGTCCGTTGCCCAGCGTCAAAACGTGGTTGTTCAGGGCTGTGACCTCGTTTCCCTGATGAACGGTCACGCCCCTGGCCCGGGCAAAATCCATCAGGGCGTCCAGCACAGCGCCCATCCCGGCGGCGGGGCGGTACACCTCCTGCCCCACCAGGGCGGGAATCAGGGCGTACAGTGCCGGAGCGTCCTGCGGCGAGACCCCCGCGTTCAGCGCGTGCGTGCGCAGGGCATGCGCCAGTGCAGGCGAAAACTTCTGTGCCTCCAACCAGCTTTCCGCCGTGAGGTGCCGCCCGGTCACGCCGAACAGAGCCCGGCTGGCCCGCAGAAATTCAGGACGGTGCAGTTGCGGCGGGGTGGTCAGCAGGGCCAGCAGGTGCGGCCGCAGCGGCGCGACCTTCAGGCAATACCGCTGCCACTCGGGAAAAAGAGAATGTTCCGGCGCAACGGGCAGCGGCAGGCCTCCGAAAGGCGTGTGGTGGACGCCCAGCCCACCGGGAAGGGGCTGCAAGTCCAGCGGGTCTTCCTGCTGCAACCGCGCCAGAAACGCCCGCCACACCTGCGGGAACGTGAACAGGCTCGGCCCGGTATCGAAGGTCAGCCCACCCACCTGCACGCGCCGGAGTTTCCCCCCCACCAGCTCGCGTTCGTAGACCGTGACCCGGTGGCCCCGCGCGGCAAGCAGGCAGGCCATACTCAGGCCCGCCAGGCCGCCGCCCAGTACGCCGACCGACCGCGCCCCCAGAACCCCCCCTAGAACCCGTGCCACGGCTTCCTGACCAGCAGAGCAACGAGTTGCACGCCCGCCACGGTGCCTACCAGCCAGGGCGTCACGATGCTGAGGGGGTACAGCCGCGCCGCCTGCTGCGGGGTAGAGTTCAGCCACAGACGCAGCGCCATGCCGCCGCACGTAAGCCACAGGGCCAGCGCCGTGACGCGCGACACCGGCCACAGGCAAGCGCCCGCCAGCCCAAACCACGCCAGGGCGTACCCCGCCGTGCCCCGGACACCCAGGGTCGTGGCGACGGTGCGCGTGCCGGCGGCGCGGTCAGCGGGAATGTCCTGCGCGGCATCGAAGGCGTGCTTGCCCACCGCGTAACTCATCAGGGCGCACAGCGGCCACCAAGGCAGCGCGTCGCCGAACACCAGCGCGGGCAGCGCCAGCGGCAGGGCGTAGGCGACGTTGCTCAGGCCATCCAGAAAAGGCTGCGCCTTCAGGCGCAGGGGCGGAACGCTGTAGGCCATGAAAAGCAGCGCGCAGAGCAGCAGCAGCGCGAACGCTCCCGCTGGCAGCAGGAAGGCCAGCAATAGAAACGGCAGGTTCACCAGCAGGGTGGAATGGAGCAGCGGCCGGCCCTCGGCGATGGTGAGCCGCGCCCCCTGCCAGCCCCCCTTGCGGCTGGAACGGGCGTCCTCCTCGCGGTCCGAGAGGTCGTTCAGACCGTAAATCAGCAGGTTGAAAGGCAGGGTCAGGTAGACCAGCAGGGCCAGCAACCGCACGTCCAGTGAAAACAGCCGCCCCGCGAGCCACAGGCCCGTCACCAGGGTGCCCACCGTATTCACCCACAGGGCCGGGCGGGACACCACCAGCAGGCGCGGGAAGGGCAAAAGGGGCAAAGGCATGCGGCCCGAATTGTAGAGGGTCAGGCGAGCGGCGTTAAGGGTGTTTTTTCCCGCCGCTGCGCGCTACTGCCTTTTCAGCCAGCCGGCCAGCCAGGGGAGTTTGCGCTCCACCTTCTCGCCCATGCCGCCCCAGTAGCGTTTCGACCAGCCTTCCAGGTTGCGCTGCTTGCCGCGGGCCACGGCCATTGCCCCTTCGGGAATGTCGTCGTGGACGGCGCTGCCAGCGGCAATGAAGGCGGCGTCGCCCACCGTGCGCGGGGCGATGATGGTGCTGTTGCTGCCGATGAATACGCCCGCGCCGACCTTGCTCTGATGTTTGTTCACGCCGTCGAAGTTGGCGATGATGGTGCCGGCGCCGACGTTCGTCTCCGTGCCGATGGTCACGTCTCCCAGGTACGCGAGGTGTCCGGCCTTGACGCCCGTGTCCAGCTTCGCGTTCTTGGTTTCCACGAAATTCCCGATGTGAACCCCAGCCCCCAGCACACTGCCGGGGCGCAGGCGGGCGAAGGGGCCGACATCGCTGCCTGCCCCGACCTCGGCGCCTTCCAGCACGCTGTGGGGTTTCACGTTAACGCCTTCGCCCAGCACGCAGTCGGTGACGACCGAGTACGCGCCCACCGTCACGTTGTCGGCAATGCTTGTCTGGCCGCGCAGAATGACGCCCGGTTCCAGGGTCACGTCGCGCCCGATGGTCACGGTGTCCTCGATGAACACGGTGTCCGGCGCCGGGATGGCCACGCCGCCCCGCAGGTGCTGCTCGTTGATGCGCTGGCGAAAGATTCCTTCCAGCTTTGCCAGGCCCACGCGGTCGTTCGCGCCCAGCACCTCGTCCGGGTCGGCGAGCTTGAAGGCCCGCACGTGGGCCCCTTCACCCCGGTACAGGCCCAGCAGGTCGGTCAGGTAGTATTCGCCGGCCTTGTTGTCGTTCGTGATGCGTCGGGCCAGTTCGCTGGCCTGCGCGTCGAACACGTAAACGCCGCTGTTGAACTCGCCGATTGAGCGCTCGGTCTCGCTGGCGTCCTTCTGCTCCACGATGCGCTCGACATCGCCCTGCTCGCCGCGCACGATGCGGCCGTACCCGGTGGCGTCCGGCAATTCGCCGGTCAGCACGGTCATGGCGCTCTGGCGCTCGCGGTGGTCGGCCAGCAGGTCACGCAGCGTCTCGGCGCGCAGCAGGGGCGTGTCACCGTACAGCACCAGAATGTCGGCGTCCCGCTCGCTGAGCGCCGCCACGCCGCTCAGGAAGGCGTCCCCGGTGCCCAGTTGCTTTTCCTGACGGGCAAACGCCACGCCCGGCTGCTGCACTTTCGCCTCGACCTGCTCCGCGCCGTGCCCGGTCACCACCACGATGTTCCGTGCCCCGAGTTCCTGCGCGGCCTTCACGGCCCACGCGACCATCGGGCGCCCCGCCACGGAATGAATGACTTTGGGGAGGGCCGATTTCATTCGTGTTCCCTGTCCCGCCGCAAGAATGACCACGTCCAACGGACGATTTTGTTCTGTCATGGATTTCACCTTTAATACAGTGTAGGACACACGGTCAGCTTGAAGTGAGGTGTTTGCATGAGAGCAGCGCCCAATTTTTCAAACGTGTCCAGTAAAGGTAAACCACACCCGGTCAGGCCGCCACGGCAAAGCGTGCAGCAGATGCAGGGCGCCCGGCTCGGCGCTGTCCAGTTCCGCTGCGAGTTCCGTCACCCCGGCGCGGCCTGCGGCCTGAATGGCCAGCCCCGTCAAGGCCAGCGTCAGAGGCGCACCCAATGACGCAAACTCCTTCGTCACGCCAAACCAGCCCAGCATGGGCAAAGGCTGATCCAGCCGCACGCTGGAAACGCCCGCCAGCACACCACCCTTTCGCGCCAGGTAAAGCCACCCGGGAACGAGGTCGTCCCCCAGGAAATCATCGGCGTCCAGCACGCCCGCCTGCGCGGGATCATGTTCGTGCGAGTGCAGGTAGACCTGCTCATGCAAGCGCGCCAACTCTTCCACGCCGTCTGGCAAGGCAGTCATGGGCAACAGTTCAAAACCCAGCGCCTGTGCTTCCCTGGCCCACTTTGCGACCTCATTTGGGGCCACGTCCGAGGGTCTCAGCGTCGGTTCATGCGTCTCCACGGTCAACGCCAGACCACGCGCCCGCTGGAAACGCACGCCCGCCAACTGTGAAGCGTAGGTTTTCACCTTCACCGAACCGGAGATGTCGCGCGTGACCGCCTGCCACAGCGCCAACCCTATTCCCTGCTCGCGGAACAGCGGGTGAACATGCACGCCCACGTAAGCATGCGTGGGATGCAAAGCACTCTGCCAGGTGAGCGCGTACCCGACCAGCCGACCATTGACCTCGGCCACCACGCCGGGACGACGCCCGCTCCCGTGATAGGCGACCGCGCCCTCCTCAGCCTTCCATACGATCTGCAACAGCTCCTGCACTGCCGGGAGGTCGGCTGCCCGCGTGGGCCGGAAGGTCAGCACGCTTTCTCCTTAACACGGGTGCGGCAGCGTTCAGAGCAGTACCTGACGTTCTCCCAGTCGCGCGCCCACTTCTTGCGCCACGTGAAAGGCAGACCGCACACCGGGCAGATTTTTGTGGGCCGTTCACCCGGCCTGCGCCCCTGCCCGAAGCCCTTCGGTTCTCTGCTCATAGGTGATTTAGGCGCGCAACGACTAGCTGCGCCAGTGCTGCGGGCGTAGAGGCGGCACTGTCCACTTCCAGGTCATACTGCACGCCCTTATGCACGACTGCGGCCTGTTGCCGGTGCATTCCGGTCACGCGGTCTCCCCGTGCCTGCTCGCGGGCCTCGCCCAGTTCGACCGGGCAATGAACACCCACCCACAGCACCCGCAGGTCAAACAGAGCCTCCTGCCAGTGGGCCTGAGCCGCCGGCCCACCCAGAAAAACATCGTCGATGATGACGTTGACGCCGCAGCGGGCCGTGTGAGCCACGCCTTGCATCCATGCTTTTTCAGCGGCGCGAAAGGCCGGGCCTACCCTCACCTGCCCGTCATCGCTGAACTCAATGCCTTCCGGCGAGGTCAAACGCGGCGGCAGAGCGCGAATCAGGTCATCCACGCCACAGAGCAACCACGTCTCCGACAACGCGTTCTGCAAAGCGCGGCCCAGTGTGCTTTTCCCTGAACTGGACGCGCCATTTAACACAATGACCTGAACTCTGCTCACCACTTCCCGCTTAGGCCTTCACATTCACGATGGTGACGCCGTGTCCGCCCTGATTGGCTTCGGCGTCATGGAACGAATCGACGTTCTTGTCGGTTTTCAGGTAGTCGCGCAGGGTGCGCCGCAGCACGCCCATGCCTTTGCCGTGAACGACGCGGAGTTGCTTTTCGCGCAGGGCGCGGGCCTCGGCGATGGCGGCGCGCAGTTCCTCCACGGCTTCCTCGACGCCCAGGCCGCGCAGTTGCAACTCGTTGTCGAAGCGGCTGGGGGCTGTACCGACGAAACTGGGGCGTGGGCCTTTCATTTTCGGTTCGGGAACGAGGCGCACGTCGCGGCGTTTCACGCCGACTTTCATGACGCCCAGTTGCACCACCAGGTCGTCGCCCCGCATTTCCAGCACCTGCCCCTGCGCGTTGTACGCGGGAACGTCCACCTTGTTGCCCACCCGAATGGGGTCGCCCCGCTCCTCACGCACGATGGGGGCCGGTCGCGCCCTCTGCGCGGCGGTGCGCAGTTCGCGGAGTTCCTGCATGACGCGCGGGCGGGCGCCGTCCTCCTGGGCGCGGGAACGCAGCGTGCGCACACGCTCTACCGCGTCGGCGTACAGGCTCTCGGCCTTCTGCGCGGCTTCGGCCAGCATCTCATTCTTGCGAACTTCCAGCGTTTCGCGTTCCTGCCGGGCGCGGCCCGCTTCAGCTTCGGCCTCCCGGCGGGCAGTGGTGGCCACCTCCAGTTCACGGGCCAGGTCGGCGCGTTCGCGTTCCAGGCCCTCCAGCATGCGCTCCATCAGGCCGGCGTCGGTGCCCAGAATACTTTCGGCGCGGGCCAGCACGTCTTTGGGCAGGCCCATGCGGTCGGCGATCGCCAGCGCGTAACTGCGCCCCGGCTGGCCCACCTGCAAGTGAAAGGTGGGGGCCAGCGTATCCACCTCGAAGCCCATGCTCGCGTTCTTCAGGCCCGGCGTTTCCAGCGCGAACAGCTTCAAGGGCGCCAGGTGACTGGTGATGACCCCGCGGGCATTCTGCGCCAGCAACTGCTCGATGAGGCTCTGGGCCAGCGCCGCGCCCTCGTTCGGGTCGGTGCCGCTGCCCAGCTCGTCAATGAGCACCAAAGTGTCGGGGGCCGCGTGGCGCAACACGTAGCGCAGGTGTTTCAGGTGCGAGGCGAAGGTGGACAGACTGGCCTCGATGCTCTGCTCGTCGCCGATGTCCACCAGAATGTCCCGCACCACCGGGAGTTTCGCCGAGGCCGCCGCCACGAACATCCCGCACTGGTGCATCAGCACGGCCAGGCCCAGCGTTTTGAGGGTCGCGGTCTTGCCGCCCATGTTCGGCCCGGTGATCAGCAGCAGCTTCGTCTCGCCGAGCTGGAGGTCATTCGGCACGGGGTTCTCGATCAGCGGGTGACGCCCCTCGCGCACGTCGTACACGCCGCCGCGGCTTTCCTCGGGGCGGTTGAGGTGCCAGTCGCGGGCCAGTTTCGCCTTGCTGGCGATCAGGTCCAGTTCGCCGACGGTGGCCAGGGTCATGGGCACGTCCGCGTCCTGCGCCAGCAGGCCGGTCAGTTCAATAAGAATCCGCCTGACTTCGGCTTCTTCATCCAGAATCAGACGGGTGAGTTCGTTGTTCAGCTGCGTGATCGCGGCGGGTTCCACGAAGTAGGTCTGCCCTGTGGCAGAGGAATCCACGATGATGCCCTGCACGCTTCCCACGCGCGAAGCGAGCACCGGCAGCACGTACCGGTCACGGCGAATGGTGACCAGGTGCTCCTGCAAGACCTCCGACCACTGTTCCAGCGTGTTGGTGAGCTTGTCGCGGATGCGTCCGCGCAGGGGCTCGATGCGTCGGCGCAGGTCGCGCAACTTGTGGCTGGCGTCATCGCGCACGTTGCCTTCACGGTCAAGCGATGAGAGAACCCGCCGCACCAGTTCCGAGTGGTCGCCCAGGCCCAGCGCCACCTCGCGCAGCGGCCCACGCGAATTGGCGTTGATGGCGCGTTTCACGGTCATGGCCCCGTCCAGCGAGTAAGCCGCGTTCAGGAGTTCCGGTCCGGTCAGGACGCGCCCCTCCTGCGAACGGGCGTGAATGTCACGAATGTCATAAATGCCGCCCAGGCTGAGGATCACGCCGAACAGGGCGTCCTCCACCTCATCCAGTTCACGGGCAATGCGCCCCCCGTCATCCGAGGGCAACAAAGCCAGGGCGCGTTCACGGCCCAGCGTCGTGGCGCTGCGCTCCGCCAGGGCCGCCGTGACACGCGGAAAATCAAGAGCAGAAAGAGCACGGGAATCGAAAGCCATCTTGGTAAGAAGAATAAGCGAACGCCGGAAAAATAACGTGCGTCAAGTGGCTTAGAAATTCTGGTGACAATTGGTTTCAGGGCGACTGAACGCCGGCTCAGGCCGAAGCCGGTAGGGTAAGGCCATGAGAAAGGTTCTGCTTTTACTGGCCTGGAATCTGGGTGTCGTGGCGTCCGCGGGTGGACGGGAGCCGCCTGCCGGAACTGGCCTGAACGCCGCGCCCCTGGGCCGGGTGGTGGAGGTGCAGCAGGTGCCGGGCGTGCCGGTCGACGAGGCGGCGGGCACATTTTTCAACTTCCCTGCCCATACCCGCCTGGTGCTGAACAGACCCGGCGAACGCTGGAAGGCGAGTTACACGGGTGACCAGCCGCCGGCGTACATCGCGCTGTATCCGGTCGATGCTCTCCTTGGACAGTTCCCGCAGCGGGGGCCGAACACCATGTACCGCGAGGTCGTCAAGCGGCTCAATGCCCTGCGCAACCTGCAACCCGCCGAAAAGCTCGCCCGCCCTCTGCCCTATTTTCCCGTACCAAACGCTTTTCAGGCGGTCAGCGGCGCGGCCAGGGTGATCCGCACCCCCACCTTCAGAGGCGTGCGTTACCTGACCATCCACTCGCAGGAAGCCGGGGTGCGCTTTCCACGGGAAGCGGTGGAATACACCTTCCAGGGCTTGACGACGGATGGCAGAACCCTGATTTCCATGCACGTGCCTTACCCCGTAGCTGCACTGCCGTCCCGTGCCGCCCTGGACACCGCGAAAGCCTGGGCACTCGCCCCCTACCCCGGCACCCTGGACAGCCCTGAGGGCCGCGCCTTCAAGAAGCGGAATGCCGACTACCTGGCCGATCTACAACGCACCTTCGACGCCCAGGACACCGCACGCCAGATGCTAGCGCTGGACAGGGCACTGGAAAGTCTGCGGGTGCGATAACCCAAGCCTGTTACCCTGAACGCATGAAACTGGCCGAAGCCCTGATTGAACGCGCTGACTTGCAGAAGCGGGCGGCGCAACTGGAAGAACGCCTGGTGCAGAACATGCAGGTGCAGGAGGGTCAGGAGCCTTCGGAAGACCCGCGGCAGTTGCTTCAGGAATTCCTGGGGGTGGTGGCTACGTTGGATGGCTTACTTCCCCGTATCCACCGGGCGAACCTGAGCGCGACTCTGGCAGCAGGACTGACCTTGACCGACGCCCTGGCGCGGCGGGACATGCTGGACTTGCGCCTGAAAGTGCTGCGCCGGGCAGCGGCAGCCGCGTCGGAACGGCAGATCAGGTACAGCAACAGCGAGGTGAAGATGATCGCCGTGATTCCCGCCCGTGACCTGCAAAAGCAGGTGGACGCGCTGGCGAAGGAACGCCGGGAACTGGAAACGCAGATTCAGCAGGCCAACTGGCTGACGGAACTGCCGGAATAAACGCCACCGTTGATATGCTGGTGCGGGGCGCGTGGCCCTGGTGTGGGCGGAAGCCTACCTCGCAGCGGGGAGAAGGCTGCACTCCTTGAGGTGACGTTGGGGCGGCGTCTCGGGTTCGACTCCCGATCTTTCACAGGGCAGGCCCAGCACGCTTCACCCTTCACCCGTCACTGTTCACCACTCACCACCACGGTTTCGACACGCCGCACGCGCCCCGCATTTTTACTTCAGACCGCTCCGGGAGGGGCGGTTTTTCATGATCTGTGGAGCATGGGGCCTTCAGTGTATGTTCACGCGGGGCAGGGTGAGGCCGGCAACGCCAGCAGAATGAGGGGCATGAAGCACAGGGTTCTGGTGACGGGGGCGTCGGGGTTCGTGGGGAAGGGGGTGGTGGCCGAGTTGCTGCGGCGCGGTCACACGGTGTACGCCGGCTCGCGCGGCGGCGAGGCGGTCGGGGCAGCGCAGGGGCTGAAACTGGACGTGACCGACCCCGGCAGCGTGGGGCGGGCGGTGGGGCTGGTTGACCCGACGGCGGTGGTGCACCTGGTCGGGATTATTCAGGAGAAGGGCGAGCAGACTTTTCAGCGGGTGCATGTGGAGGGAACGCGGAATGTGCTGGCGGCTGTTCCGCGTTCGGCGCGTTACGTTCATATGAGCGCCCTGGGTGCAGATCGCACGAGCAAAAGTCTTTACAGTGCATCGAAAGGTGAGGCCGAGGAACTCGTGAAACAAAGCGGCCTGGCCTGGACGATCTTCCGGCCCAGTCTGATTTTTGGCATTGGAGACGATTTTTTCGGGAGAGTGCTGAAGGAACTGGTGTCGGTTGCGCCGGTCGTGCCGCAGATCGGGAACGGCTCCTTTCCGTTCCGGCCCGTGAGCATCGAGGACGTGGCGCAGGCGTTCGCGGGGGCGCTGGAACACCCGGAAACGGCAGGAGAGAGTTACGACCTGACAGGGCCGCAGGAATTTACCTTCCGCGAGTTGCTGGAGCTGGAGTTGAAGGCTTTGGGCAAGCAGAAACCCATTCTGCCAGTGCCATTACCCCTGATGGACGTGGCCGTGCCGCTGATGCAGCTTCTCCCCAATCCGCCCATCACGAAAGACCAGTACGCCATGCTGAAAGCCGGGAATACCGCCTCCAACGACCCGGCCCGCGTGATGTTTAACCTGCCCATGCTGGGGCTGGCAGACAGGTTGCCACAGATCGTGAAAGGTTGAGGTTGTCCGGCGTACCGCGCGCGTCCTTTTTCCCTTATTCCTTTTCGTCGTAGTGGTGCAGCAGGGCCGCTTCGGGGTCGCCGACCGAGTGGTGGTGGCGCACCACCAGCTGGGCCACGCGGGGGCGGCCTCCGGCGTGCGCGATGAGCTGGGCGCCCAGTTCGGGGTGCGCGGCGCGGATGCCGATGGCCCCGATGGGGGGCAGGATATGCGCGATCCGGTTGGGAATCAGGCCGACCAGCACGCGCTCGACGATGTTGTACCGGCGCACGCTTTTGCCGCTGTCGTGCAGCAGGGCGGCGGCGATCAGTTCGGGACTGGGATTCTTCTGTTCGCGCAGCAGATGGCGGGTGACGCGACAGGCATGTTCGCGGTCGCGGGCGTCCATACCCAGGTAGATGCGTTGCTCGCCGGGCGTCAGGTACGTCTGCGCCCAGAAGTCGTCGGGGTGGGCGTCCTCTTCCCGGAAGCTGCGGCTCAGGCGGGCCATTTTGCCCATGTACCCGCTGGCCTTTCTGGTCAGGCGTTCGAGCAGGCTCAGGTGCAGCATGCCTCCAGCCTAATAGAAAATCCGCGCCAGCGACAGTTGCGCGGGCGCGAGTTCAGGAAAACCGAAAGGTAATACTCCTCTGAAAAAGAGAACGGATAACCATTCTCTTTTTCCGAACAACGTGAGTAATGCGGCCCCGGCTCAATCGGCGGCGGTGGTTGCTTCTTCCCCGGCGACTTCCAGAGCGGCGAGGCTGCGCTCGACGGTCATGGCCGCGCGGGTGCCGGCGCCCACACTGGTGGCCAGCTGGCGGTACACGTAGTCGCTGACGTCCCCGGCGGCGAACAGCATGGGGACGTTGGTGTAGATTTCGTCGGTAACATCCACGTAGCCGTCGTCACGCAGCTTCACCACGTCCTTCACGAATTCGGTATTGGGCACGTGCCCGATGAAGATAAAGACGCCGTCGGTGGGAAAAGCCGTGACTTCACCGGTCTTGAGGTTCTTCAGTTGCACGCCGGTCACGTGATCCTGGCCCTGGATTTCCTCGACGGCGGTGTCCCAGATGAACTTCATCTTGGGGTTGGAAAAGGCGCGGGCCTGGGCGACCTTGTTGGCGCGCAGGGTGTCGCGGCGGTGAATCAGGGTCACCTCGTCGGCAAACTTGGTCAGGAACAGCCCTTCCTCGACGGCAGCGTCCCCACCGCCCACCACCACGACTTTCTTGCCACGGTAGAAGAAACCGTCGCAGGTGGCGCAGGTGCTGACGCCCTTGCCCCAGAAGTGCTCCTCGCCAGGTACGCCGAGTTTCTTGGGGTTGGCGCCGGTGGCGAGCACCACTGCTTTGGCCCGGTACTCGCCGCTGTACCCCTTCACGGTAAAGGGATAGTGCGTGTCGTACTCGTCCTTGGTGACGCTCTGCACCTCGTCCATCTCGATTTTGCCGCCGAACTTCTCGGCCTGCTGCTGCATACGGCTGGCCAGTTCCATGCCGGGGATGGGATCCGGGAAACCGGGGTAATTCTCGACTTCCTCGGTCTGGGCGATCTGGCCGCCGGGCAGGCCTTTTTCCAGAATCAGGGTGCTGAGGCTGGCGCGGCCGGTGTAGATGGCAGCGGTCAGTCCGGCGGGCCCACCGCCGATGATGACGACGTCATAGGTCTGGGTGTTGGGGGTCTGGCTCATGGGTCAAGCGTAGCACCCGTCACGTTGTGAGAAAGTCAGACAGGCACACTTTATTTTCTAAACCGGTTTAAATCATTTATATCAGTCGGGTGGGCACCTGCACGTCACTCAGGCTGAAGTCCGCCTCGCGTGCCTCACGGGCTTTTTGTACCAGTTCCCGGAACGCTGTGCAGTTCGTGTCCATCGCTTCGACCCGCGGCCTCTGTGTCATGTCGGACGCCACCTGCACGCGCAGCATCAGGTCCGGCGACGCGGGCGGCTCACCCACCGCCACTTGCTCCACCACTTCGCGGCCCACCACCACATTGCCCCACGCGGTGAAATTAAGGTTCAGGCGAAACGCCGACCCGCGCATGAAGAAAAGCTCGCTGTTGGCGCTGTCCGGCGCATGCTGCCGCCCCATGCCCGCCACGCCGGGACAGTACGCGCCCCACACCTGAACCTTCCCGTCGGTCTGCCGCGCCGTTTCCGCGTCCGAGGTCGTCAGCACCGGCAGCGTGCCCAGGAATCCCGCGTTGAAGTCCGCCGTGCGCTGAATACACGTCCAGGCCGTCCCCAGCGGCAGACGCGCCGAGAACTCGGGCATCAGATCCGGATGACTCGACGCGCCACCGTCGCGGTTGTTCGGGTTGCCGGTCTGGGCCACGAACCCGTCGATCACCCGGTGAAATTGCAGGCCGTCGTACACGCCCTCACGGGCCAGCAGCTTGACGCGCTCCACGGCCCTGGGCGCCAGCTCCGGGCACATCTCGACCACGACCCGGCCGCGCGTGGTGTCGATCACCAGCAGGTGTTCAGGCAGAAGTTCATTCCACATCGGTTCCTCCAACTAACGCCGCAGCCTCCGCAGCGCCCCCGACACTTCCGGCAGCCGCAGGGCCAGCGCCCCCGCCAGGTAAACGGCCAGCCCTACGCCGCCGGCCACGGCGCCGCCGATCACGCCGCTTACGATGAAGCCGGGCGTGGGCATAAACGGCAGGAAGCGCGAGGCCGCCCAGGCCGCCAGCCCCGCCAGAGCGGCCAGCGGCACGACCCTCAGCAGGTGCAGGGTGAGTTCGCGCAGGGGAAAGCCCAGGGCGCGGCGGTACATCAGGATCAGCGCAGCGGTCATCAGCAGGCCGCTGATCATGGTGCTCACGCCAAAACCCAGCAGGCCCAGGGGGGGCACCAGCAGGCGGTACAGAATGACCTCCAGTACGAAGCCCACGGCGCTGACGGTCACGGCCTCGCGCGTGCGTTCACGGGCGTAGAAGGTGCGCAGCAGCACGGTCACCAGCGCCCACGGCACCAGCGCCAGCGCCCACCCGGTCAGGATGCCCGCCCCGGCCTGAAATTTCGCGGCCTCGAACGTGCGGCTCAGGTTAAACAGGCTCACGGCATACGGCGCCAGGGCCACCAGCAGGGCGCTCATGGGCGCGGCCAGGAAGGTGGTGGTGCGCAGCCCCTGCACGGTCAGCCCCCGGAAGGCGGCCCAGTCGCGGTCGGCCGCGTGCTGCGAGAAACGGGGAAACAGCGCCAGCACCGGCGACACCACGAACAGGCCGTTCACGGTGGTGAACAGCGCCTCGGCGTTGGCGTACCCGGTTTGCGTCCCGGCGGCAAACTGGCTGCTGGTCAGCAGGCGCGTCACGTAGATGTTCAGAAACTGCCGCGCCCCCGCCGTTAGGGTAAAAGGGGCCATCTGCACCAGCACGCGCCTGAGGGCCGGGTGACCCGCCAGCGAAGGCGTGGGCAGCAGCCCAAAGCGGTTCAGGGCCGGCAGTTGCACCACCAGCTGCGCCACGCCGCCCAGCAGCCACCCCAGCGCCAGCCAGGTGGCCGTGCGCGGCAACAGCATCAGCGCCACGATGCTGGCGATGTTGAAGGCCACCGGGGCAAAACTGCTTTCCTTGAAGTGCTCGTCGGCGTTCAGCAGGCCCATCGCCACCGCCGACAGCGAAATCAGCATCAGGAACGGCATCACCAGTTGCGTCATGTACAGCGCCACGCCCCGGTCGACGTTCCCGCCCTGGGCCACCAGAATGTCCACGATCAGCGGCGCGGCCAGAATGCCCAGGGCCATCAGGATCAGGTTCACGGCGATCAGGGTGCCGCTGAAGGCCTGCGCCAGTTTGCGCCGCTCGGCGGCGTCCAGCGTCTTGTACACCGGAATGAACGAGTTGACCAGCGCTCCCTCGGCCAGCAGTTCGCGCAGCAGGTTCGGCACCTTAGACGCCACGTTGAAAGCGTCGGTCAGGGACGTGTCGAACAGGTTGATGATCTGCTGGCGCACGATGCCGCTCAGGCGCGACCCCAGGGTTCCCAGCATGACGATGATGGTGTTGACCCGCAGCGAGCGTTTCGGGCCACCGGCGGGAGGCGCGGCCGCCGCTTCAAAATCGATGTCCAGTTCCGGAAGTTCCGGCGGGGTGGTGGAGGGGCCGGGGGTCGGCGGGACGGTCACGGGCCGTACTTTAGAGCATTGGACAAAAGAACGGAGTGCTTTTTGTCCGAGCTGAGCGAGTGAATTGAGACGAGCAGGCCGAAGAATCGAGGCCGGCGGGTTGCTATTCCGCGCCTGACGGAATGCGGAGACCTGCTCGAGCGCAGAAGAGCCACGCTGGCCTCTCCCCTTTTCCTTTCGCGCGTGCTATCCTCCCGCTTGCCCTTACGGCTTGCGCGCGGAGAGGTGCCAGAGTGGTTGAATGGGTCGGTCTCGAAAACCGAAGTAGTCGCAAGGCTACCGTGGGTTCGAATCCCACCCTCTTCGCCAAAGGGAAAAAGCCCGCCTTCACCGGCGGGTTTTTCGTCGTTGCTCAGCCCTGCTCCAGCATCTGCTTCCAGCTCTCCTGGTCGTCGCCCACGCTCAAGACTTTGCCGCCGCGCACCAGCGGCAGTTTCAGAAGTTCCGGCGTCTCGATGACCCTGGCGATGATGCTCTCTTCGGTGGTGCGCAGATAAGCCAGGTTGCTGGCCGCGTAGGCCTTGCCGCCCATGTCCAGCAGCCCGTTCAGGCCGAATTTCTGCACGAAGCGCTGCAACTCGCCTTTGGCAATGGGGCGTTCCTTCAAGTCCACGAAGTGAATTTTCATCTGACGTTCCTTGAAGAAGCGCTCGGCAGCGCGGGTGGCACTGCTTTTCTTGGTACCGAAAATCTGAACCTGAAGCTCGGGCATGACAGGAGTTTAGCGGGCGCATCACAACAAAAATTCGAGAACCACCGGGAGCAGCAGGCCCAGCAGAAAACCGCCGCCGATTCCGCCTAGCACTACGGGGCGAAGTTCTGGCAGGTGCTTCGGCACGGCCTTCAAGTGTGGATTTTGCCTGGCCAGCCAGAGGAACCACAGCACCCCAAGGCTAGAACTGACGAGCAGAAAAACCGGCCGACCTGGAAAGGCCACCAGGTGGTCAGGGTGGTTCTTCGCGGCCGCCGACTCGCCCAAGTAGACCAGGACGCTGCTCAAGCCCAGTCCAATAAAGAAGAAAGGCAAACCGGACGTGAAGGTCAGCATGCGCCAGAGGGACTTGGCGCGTTGAGGATGAGCTTGCCCTTCCAGTTCATTTACGCGGGCCTGCGCTCTGGCCAGTTCTTCTCTGGCTTGCCGGAGTTCAGCGCTTTCGGGTGGCCGGGCCATACGGCAAAGTGTAAAGTCCAGCGGAAGCGCGTGTGACAGACTTTACGGCGTTATGGCAAATCCCTGGCCAGAGGATCATACAGCGCCTTTCAAACGCCCCCCGTGGCTCAGGCGGCTGGTCAGTCATGTTCCGACCTTTGTGCTTGGAGGCTTGCTGGGCCTCCTGCTGGGGTTGCTGGTGGTCAAAGACACGCGCCACCTGGCCCGGTGGTGGAAGGACATGTGGGCGCCCCTGACTTACGCCTCGGTGGGAAATTTCGATGACTTCATCGTTTACAGCGTCTGCGCCGAAGCCCTGGGGCTCCCCGAGAAAGACGAGGAGATGAAGTTGATGACCTACCAGGGCGAAGCGCAGCGCACGGAGCAGGGCTGGCTTCTGCTCGACGCCATCCAGCCACAGAACGACCAGACGAAGAAGATGACCGTCCCGTTTGCCTGTGAGATCACGGGGGACAGTGTGGACTACATGGAAGTGAAGACCATTCTGCTGAAACAGCCGTAACCGCAATTTGACCGCAAGAAATTCGGCAACGGAGAGTGCCTGCTCGCCTAGCATGTCGGCATGACCGAATTCACCACCGAGAGGCAGCGCTGGGAGGCGGTGCTGGCGCACGAGCGGGCGGCCGACGGCCTTTTCTGGTACGCCGTGAAGACGACGCGGGTATATTGCCGCCCCGCTTGCCCGTCGCGCCGGCCCAGGCGCGAGAACGTGACTTTTTTCGACTCGCCGGCAGAAGCGGTGGCGGCGGGGTTCCGGGCATGCCGACGCTGCCAGCCGGAGCGGGTCAACGCGGCGGCGCAGGCGGTCGCCACCGCGCAACACCTGCTGGACACGGCGCAAACGGAACCGTCCCTGTACGAACTGGCGGCGGCGGTGGGCCTCAGCCCCTTTCACCTCCAGCGCGTGTTCAAGGAGCGCCTGGGCGTCAGCCCCAAGCAGTACGCCCTGCGCGTCCGCACTGACCGGCTGAAAACCGGCCTGCGCACCGGGCAGAGCGTGACCACAGCCCTTTACGACGCCGGGCACGACTCGCCGGCGACCCTGTACGCCAGAAGCACCGATCAGCTGGGCATGACGCCCCGCACCTACGCCCGGGGAGGCCACGGAGAGATGATTCATTACACGGTAGCAAGCAGCCCGCTGGGGCAGATGCTGGTGGCGGCCACGGCACGCGGCCTGTGCGCCGTACGTTTCGGGAACATGGACGACATGGTTCCGCAACTGCGGGCCGAGTACCCGAAAGCCGAGGTCACGGAAGACGCGGAGACCCTGAAACCTTACGTCGCGGGCATTCTGGAGTACCTCAGCGGGCAGAACACTGCCCTGAACCTCCGCACCGACGCGGGCGGCACCGACTTTCAGCAGCGCGTGTGGGACGCCCTGCGCCGCATTCCTTACGGTGAGACGCGCAGTTACGCCGAGCTGGCGCAGATGATCGGGGAACCGGGCGCCGTGCGGGCGGTGGCCAGTGCCTGCGCGCGCAACCCGGTGGCGCTGGTGGTGCCGTGCCACCGGATTGTGCGCACGGGTGGGGCGCTGGGTGGCTACAGGTGGGGCCTGGATATGAAGCAGCGCCTGCTGGACACTGAAAAGGGAAAGACAGGGCAGGCTCAACCCACCCTGTTCTGATAAGAATTCCGGCCCTTCAGTTATGGAATAACTGGAAACCTGAGTGGAGCGAAGAGGAACAAAAAGCGTCCCGGACGTGCAGTGAGCCCTGCGGCGTTTTTCCGGAGGGAGAACGAAACAAACGGGATGCCTGTGCCGGTTGCTGGCCCGTTTCTTGTCGGCCAGCTTCAGTTCACGAACATGCCCAGGTCGCCGTCTGCGCCGCCCACCGGCAGGCCCAGGTGCTCGTAGGCGTGGGCGGTCGCCACGCGGCCCCGGGGCGTGCGTTTAATAAAGCCGAGCTGAATCAGGTAGGGTTCGTACACGTCTTCCAGCGTCAGGGCATCCTCGGAAATGGCGGTCGCAAGGGTGTCCACGCCGACCGGGCCACCCGCGAAACGGTGAATCAGCGTTTCCAGGTACTTCTTGTCGCGGTCGTCGAGGCCCGCCGAGTCGAGGCCCTGCTTGTCGAGGGCGTCGTGGGCCCGCGTCAGGCCGATGCTGCTTTCCCCGGCGACCTCGGAAAAGTCCCGCACGCGCCGCAGCAACCGCTTGGCAATGCGCATGGTGCCGCGTGAACGCGCCCCGATTTCCAGCGCGGCGTCTTCTTCCAGCCCGAAGCCCAGCATGCGGGCGTCACGCAGCAGGTTGGTGGCGATTTCCTCTGCGGTGTAATACTCCAGGTGCTCGATGATGCCGAAGCGGCTGCGCATGGGCGCGGTGATCAGGCCGGGGCGGGTGGTCGCGCCCACCAGCGTGAAGCGTGGCAACGGCAACTCGATGGTGCGGGCGGCTGGCCCCTGCCCCAGCACGATGTCCAGCTTGAAATCCTCCATCGCGGGGTACAGGTGTTCCTCGGCCACGCGGCCCAGACGGTGGATTTCGTCGATGAAGAGCACGTCGCCTTCCTCGATGCTGTTGGTCAGGATGGCCGCCAGATCGCCGGGCTTCTCGATAGCGGGGCCGGAGGTGACGCGGATGTTCACGCCCAGTTCGTGCGCGATGATGTACGCCAGGGTGGTCTTGCCCAGTCCGGGCGGGCCGAACAGCAGGGTGTGGTCGAGCGCTTCTTTACGCCCGCGCGCCGCCTGAAGGTAGACGCTGAGTTTCTCCTTGAGCCTCTCCTGGCCGACATACTCGTGCAGGGTCTTGGGCCGCAGGGCGGCGTCGTTTTGCAGGTCAGGCGCGGTCATAGCCAAGATCATACCCTGATTTAGGTGTGAACGGAATAGGCAAGGCATGCTCTGTAATATTGCCCTAACGGGGCGTCGCTGTCATGGTGCTTGTGTCGCTCACTTGCCGCCCTGCTGCGCCAGCACCGCCTGGGCGACTTCAAGGCCGGCGGCCACGGTTGCCCGGATAAGTTGCGGGTCAAGCAGCCGGTCGCCGGGCTGGTGGTAATTGGCATCCAGGCCGCGGTGAAAGAACAGCACCGGCACGTTCTGCTGCTGAAAGGGCACGTGGTCGCTGCCGCTTTCCTGCCCTTCGAGCAGATCGACCCCGCTCACCGCCTGCGCCGCGTTCACCAGCGCACGGCTTCCGGTGGCCTGAAGCGGCTGCACGTCCACGCCCACCATGTCGAAGTTCAGCATGGCTTTCAGCCCGCCCAGCAGCGCCGGGTGGCGGCCCGTGAAGTGCTTTGCTCCCAGCAGTCCGTTTTCCTCGCCGTCGAACAGCACGAAGTAAGCGCGGGCACTCAGGGGCGTGTTGACGGTCCGGCGCGCGAGTTCCAGCACCGTCAGGGTGCCCGAGAGGTTGTCGTTCGCGCCGGGGGCGCCGGGCACACTGTCCAGGTGCGCCCCGAACAGCACCTCGGGCTGGGTGACGCCCTTTTTGTACGCGATGAGGTTCTGCGCCTGCACGGTGGTCTGCTGCACGCGGACATTCAGGGTCACGTCCTGCCCGTCCCCGAGTCGTTCAGCGGCCCCGGCAGGCACCCCCAGCACGGGAAACGCCAGGGGCGTGGTCAGCCGGCCCCGGAGCGGCTGATCTTCCGAGTTGAGGATAATCAGGCCGGTCGCTCCGGCCCTCTGGGCGTTCTCGGCTTTCTCCAGAAAAGGAATCCTCCCGCGGGCGACCACTGCCAGCTTGCCTTTCACGTCCACGCGGGCAAATCCAGCCGACGTGCCGAACTCCGGGACGTTCACGACTGCGCCGCTGACGCTGCCGCCCGCGCTGCCTTCCAGGGCCAGGCCGCTGACCGTGCCGGCCGTGGTCGTCACGCCCGAACCCAGGTCGTCGAAGCGCGGATAGGTGAAGGGCTCCCGCTGCGTTTCGTATCCCAGGAGGCGCAGTTGCGTTTCCAGATAGGTGCGGGCCAGCTCGTTGGCCGGCGTTCCTGCTACGCGCGGGCCGAACTTCAGGATGTTCTCGACGTTGGCTTCGAGGCTCGCGGGCGGCTGAGGCGCGGGTGACTGCGTTGCTGATCCCTGTGTTGCTGGTACCTGCGTTGCTGGCAGCGGGGTAACGGGAGCCTGCGCGAGGGCCAGAGGCAGGGCCGTCAGGCAGGCCAGCAGCGCGCCCAGGATGTCTTGAGGCATGGCGTCAGCTAAGCACACCCCAGCCAGGTATACCGTGGCCGAAAAACAGTGACGGTTTCCCGCATGAAAAAAGCCGGGGCACACGGCCCCAGCTTGCGTATTTTTCCTGTCCTGTCAGGTTACTGGCGGTCTTTGATGTCCACGTAACGCTGGTTGCTCTTGCCGATGTAATAGGCGTCGGGGCGCAGCAGGCGGTTGTTCTGGCTGTACTCGATCACGCTGGCGCACCAGCCGCTGATGCGGGCCAGCGCGAAGATGGGCGTGAAGTACTCCTTCTTGATGCCCAGGTCAGCGTACACGGTGCCGCTGTAGAAGTCCACGTTCGGGTAGATGCCGCGGTCACCGATGCGGTCGACCACGGTCTTCTCGATGTTCTCCAGAATCTGGTAGTAGTTGCTCTTGCCTTCCTTGCCGGCCACGTGCGCGGCGTAATCGCGCAGGACGCGGCTGCGGGGGTCGAAGTTCTTGTACACGCGGTGACCGACGCCCATGATCTTTTCTTTCTTGTTCAGTTTGTCGGTGATGTAGTCCACGGCGTTCTCGGGGCTGCCGATCTCGTCGAGCATCACCATGACCTGCTCGTTGGCGCCGCCGTGCAGTGGCCCCTTGAGCGCACCGATGGCGCTGACGATGCAGGAGTACATGTCGCTGATGGTGCTGCTGGTGGCGATGGCGGTGAAGGTGCTGGCGTTCATGCCGTGGTCGGCGTGCAGGATCAGCGCGATGTCGAACAGCCGGGCCTGCTCAGCGGTGGGCTCCTTGCCGTTGAGCATGTACAGGTAGTTGCCGGCGTGCGTCAGGTCGGCGCGCGGGGCCACGATGTCCTGGCCTTCTTGCACGCGGTTGATGGCGGCGATGATGGTGGCGAACTGCGCGATCATTCGGATGCTGATGGCGCGGCGGGCTTCAGGGGTGACTTCCTCGGACTCCTGGTCGGTCAGGCCCAGGTAGGACACGGCGGTGCGCAGCGCCTGCATGGGGTTGGCGCCCCTGGGCATGTTGCGGATCAGGTCTTCGACTTCTCTGGGAATGGCGCGGTTGGCTTTCAGTTCCGCGTCGAATTTCGCCAGTTCGGCGGCCGTGGGCAGTTCGCCGTCGAGCAGCGCCAGCGACAGTTCCTCGAAGGTGCTTTTCTCGGCCCACTCCTGAATGGGAATGCCCAGGTGGGTCAGAATGCCCTCCGAGCCATTGATAAACGTGAGCTTGCTCTCGGTGAAGAGCACTCCTTCCAGGCCTTTTGCAATTTGCGTCATGGTGAAAATAAGGATACCAGGCTTGCCGGAACTGACCCTGAACTGACGGTTAAACGTCCCCAATCCGGTGACAAGACCGGCTCTTTTGGCCCTGCAAGGGCTGTCCGCTAGCGCAGTCCTCCGAATTCCGCGCTCTGTGAAAGGTCACCCCAGATCGCTCCATCCTTCGCCCTGCTCATACAAATTCACTCGCTCCGCCCGGACAGAAAGCGCTCCGTTCTTTTGTCAAATGCTCTAGACTGCCGTCCGATGCCCGTCACCCTTGCGCTGGACACCGCCACCCCCTTCCTGACCCTCGCCCTGGCGTGGGAAGGCGGGACGCTGGAGATCAGCCGTGAAGTGGGCCGGGCGCATGCCGAGCGGCTGGCCGACGCGACCAGAGAACTGTTCGGGGAAGCGGGGCTGCCCTTCCGTGCGGACACGCTGGTGATCGGCACCGGGCCGGGGTCTTACACGGGCGTGCGTGTGGGGGCCAGTTACGCGCTGGGGCTGGGACGTGTGTGGAGCGCCCCAGTACTGGGCGTCAGCACGCTCGAGGGCCTGGTGCAGGGTTCCGGGCGACAGGCGGTCAGCCAGGACGCCCGCAAAGGCAACGTGTACAGCGCCGTGTACGACGCCCAGGGTGGCGTGGTTCAGCAAACGGTCGAACCGGTCGCCAAGCGGGAAGCCACGGAATTTACCGCCACCCTCAACGGTCTGCCGCACCACCAGGACACCGCCCCCAGCGGACTTTCACTGCTGCGGGCCGGGCTGGCACACGGCGTCCGCGAGTGGCAACTGGCTTACCTGTAACCCAGATTCCCTGGAGCCCATAGAACTGGCCACCCGTGTCAGTCACGGGCGAGCCCGGCGACTACCTGAGTAGCGCGGCCGACAGAATAGCCACCACCTAAAGATAGAAAGAACACCGCCCACCCATAAAGGGCAGGCGGTGCCAGCGGCGGAAGCTTTACTCGCCCTGGGTTTCGGGGGCGGCTTCGACCTCGTTGGCGGCGGGCGCTGCTGCGGCGTTGGCTTTGGCAGCCTTGGCGTTGGCGGCGTCTTTCATCACGCGGCTGCGGTCGGACTTGATGCGGGCAGCCTTGCCGCGCAGGTCACGCAGGTAGTACAGCTTGGCGCGGCGCACCTTGCCGCGTTCCATGACGCTCACCTTGGCGACCAGCGGGCTGCTGAACGGAAACACGCGCTCCACGCCTTCACCGAAAGAAATTTTGCGCACGGTGAAGCTCTTGCGGCTGCCGGTGCCGTTGACGGCGATCACGACGCCCTCGAAGGCCTGGTTGCGGGTGCGGTTGCCTTCCACCACTTTCGTTTCCACGCGCACGGTGTCGCCGGGGCGGAAATCGGGGAGTTCCTTGAGGTGGGGCTGTTCGACGGCCTTCAGGATGGCCCCGCGGTTGACTTTGATGGCGCTTTGCATGACTTCTTTTCTCCTTCGGGCAGCGGACCACTCCACGGTTCAGCCTGGACTGATGCCAGACGGTGCTGGCCGGGGCGTTCTTACTCCTTAACGACTTGCTCCACTCCTGGGGCAGCAAATCAAGCCTGAGAAGTATACCTGGCCCCGGCCAGGGAGGCAAGTGCGAAAAAGCACCTTTCCGGCTGCCCGGACACGCCAAGATGAGAGACGTGAACGACGGTTCAGTTCGTGATTCCCTGCTGTCCAGCGCCCGTGAAGCCGCCCAGTCGCAGCGCCGCCGCCTGTCTGAAGTCAAAGCCCGCGAGCACGTGGGCGCGGCCGGCTGGGCGCAGACCTCCGCGCTGGAAAGCATCGTGCGCGCCGGCCGCGAGGGTCTGGCCGCCACCGACGCCCTGCGCCAGGTGGTGTCGCTGACCACCGAGCAGCTGCGCAACCTGCCCCTGAAGGCCATGACCAAGCAGCGCGACGCTCACCTGGACGCTTTGCAGGACATCTTGCAGAGCAGCACCGAGCAGCTCACGTCCGCGCAGGCGCTGGACCAGCTGATCTGCGGGGCGCTGGAGGACGTGGCAGAGGTTCCGCTCGACGAGCTGAACATCCAGCGCCTGAAAGCCATTCATGCCCGGCTTCAGGAGCAGGTCGGCGCCCTGAACACCATCATGGACGCCGCGAAAGTGCAGGCGCGGACGCTGGAACAGGTGACCGAACTCGAGCAGGTGATCGCCGAGCACCAGCAGCGCGTCACCGAGATCCGTCAGTTCAGCGCCGAGCACGAACTGGCGGCCCTGGGCGAGGCCGGGGCGGACATCGCCGAGCGCATTACGCAACTGGACGAGGCGTACCCCCAGCAGCTCAGCGCGCTCGAGCAGATCGGGGAAGCGGTGGTGCAGCAACTTGCCGAGACGGGCGCCGCCAGCGAGCAGCAGGCCGCCACGCTGGAGAAACTGGCGCAGGCCGCGCAGGAGAAAGCCGCCGAGGTTCGGGGCAACCCTCAGAGCTGAATCCAGTAGCGCCGGATGGGTTTGTCGTGGAAGTCGAGGCTGAATTCACCTTCCAGTTCGCCGCCGTTTTTCTCGATGGTGCGGCGTGACCCCAGGTTCTCGACATCGCAGGTGACCAGGGCGCGGTCGATCCCGATTTCCCGGCAACGTTCCAGCGCGAGCTTGAGGGCCAGCGTAGCATTGCCCTGCCGGCGGGCGGACGGGCGAATTTCATACCCGATGTGACCGCCGAACTCGCGTAAGCGCTCATTGAGGCTGTGGCGGATGCTGACGCGCCCCAGGTAAGTGTCCCCGTCCACCAGCCACCGATACTCGCTGTGAACGAAGCCCTCGGGCAGGTTCTGGCCTGGTTCGTACCGCTGAAGGTTCTTCAGCAGGGCCTCGAAATCGCGTTCGATGTCCGGCACGTTCCACAGGAGGGTGTCGCCCAGTCCGCTGCCGGCTGCCTGCGCTTCCTTCACGGCTTCTATGAAACTTGCTTGATATCTGGCGGAGGGCCTGACGAGTTCACGCATGACCCAACGTAACTGAACGCCCCACCGGAATCATGCGCCAGATGGCGTAACTTATACGGCTTCCGTTTTTCTCCTTCTCGCTTCGCTCGGATTGAACCGTTATGTCAACGATCCAATCGGAGTTGGTCTCAGACTTCCACGCCGGGCGGTTGAACCTGATCGCCGCCGTGGTAATAGACGCGGGAGTTGGCGGGGACGCTCTGCGTGATCCATACGTTCCCGCCGATGACGCTGCCCTGGCCGATCACGGTCTTGCCGCCCAGGATGGTCGCGCCGGAGTAGATCACCACGTTGTCCTCGATGGTGGGGTGGCGTTTCTGACTGGCGAGGGCCTTGGTGACGCTGAGTGCGCCCAGCGTGACGCCCTGGTAAATCTTGACATTCGTGCCGATGTGCGTCGTTTCGCCGATGACGACGCCGGTGCCGTGGTCAATGCAGAACTGCGGGCCGATGACCGCGCCGGGGTGAATGTCGATGCCGGTGCGGCTGTGCGCGTGCTCGGTGATCAGGCGCGGCAGCAGGGGGACGTTCAGGCGATGCAGCTCGTGCGCGAAACGGTACAGGGCCACGGCGTAAAACCCAGGATAGGTGCGGATCACCTCGTACTCGCTGCGGGCCGCCGGATCACCGTCGAGCAGGGCCTGGGCGTCCTGCACCAGCACGCCAAAGATGCCGGGAATGGCATTCATGAAGTCCCGCGCGATGTCGGTGGGGGGCCGGATCAATTCGCCCCTCAGGGATTCCAGAATGCGGCGGAGTTCGGCCCGCAGCGCCCCGAACTCGGCTTCCAGCTCGGGCACCGAATTCATGCACTCGCCCTGACGCTCGGGAAACAGCGCGTACAGCAGGCGGTTGGCGAAGGCCAGGGCTTCGGCCGACGGTGGGTAACGCCGCCCACGGCGGTGGTGCTGCATCAACGTGGCAAAAAACTCGGCGTCCATGGGGAAAGTATAGGCAGGAAGGCAGGCGGCGGGCCGACCAGAGGTCTAACCGCCCAGCGGCAGAAAACATCGGCCCCGCGCGCTCAAAGCCCTGGGTCGCGCCACGCTTGACCTGATGGTCGGCGGAAACTTGTTGAGCGCAAAGGTCTTCTTTGGACGCACAAACGCCTACACTCCGGGGTATGGCCCCTTCCCCTTCCCTGCACGCGGCGCAGCAAGTGACCGACCTGATCGGGCGAACGCCCCTGGTGCGCCTGAATACCCTCTCGCGGCCCGGCGTGGACATCTACGCCAAACTGGAAGGCCAGAACCCCGGCGGCAGCGTCAAAGACCGTGCGGCCCGGCGCATGATCGAAGGCGCCCTGGAGCGCGGTGACCTGCCGCCCGGCAAGCGCATCATCGAGGCCACCAGCGGCAACACGGGCATTGCCCTGGCCATGATCGCGCGGCAAAAGGGGCTGCAACTGGAACTGGTGATGCCCGAGAACGCCACTGCCGAGCGCGTGGGCACCATGCGGGCCTACGGCGCCACCGTGACCCTGACGCCCACCGCCGGGGGCATGGAAGGCGCGATCGACTACGCCCGCGAACAGGTGGAAAAGGGCGAAGCGTGGATGCTCAACCAGTTCGGCAACCCCGACAACCCGCAGGCGCACTACGAAACCACCGGGCCGGAACTGTGGGCGGACACCGCCGGCCAGATCACGCATTTCGTGTCCAGCATGGGTACCACCGGCACCATCATGGGCACGTCGCGTTACCTGAAGGAACAGAACCCGGACGTGCGGATCGTGGGGGTGCAGCCCACCGAGGGCTCCAGCATTCCCGGCATTCGCCGCTGGCCCAAAGAGTACCTGCCCACCATTTTCGAGCCGCAGCGCGTCGACCGGATCGTGGACATCAGCGAGGATGAAGCCCGCGCTATGACCCGCCGGCTGGCCCGCGACGAGGCGGTGTTCGGCGGTATGAGCAGCGGTGGAGCAGTGGCCGCCGCCGTGAAAGTCGCCGCCGAACTGGAGAGCGGCCTGCTGGTGTGCATCATCTGCGACCGGGGAGACCGTTACCTGAGCAGCGACCTGTTCACGAAGGACGATTAAGCCCGGCCGAGCAGGCGCCGCAGCACCTCGCCCAGGGGACGCGCGTGCGTGAGCCAGGCATTGTGCGGTGCGCCGGGCAACTCGACGAATTCAGCGTTTGGAAGCAGGTACGCCAGTTGACGGGCCGGCCAGGAAGGGCGAATATCCGCGCCCATGTGCAGAAAAGTGATGGGCACGTTCAGGCGCGACAGGCGGGCGAGCAGGTCAGGGGTTTTGATGAACCGTCTGTAGTCGGTTCGTAGGGCAGCATGAACGTCTTCGCTGTACTCCACCACGAAGTCCGCCTCAAGGTGTTTCCCGGCCTCGTAAGCGGCTTTCCAGTCACGGTCATACTGGATGCCCGTTCCAGCGAAAGAAATCAGTTTCGAGACGCGATCTGGATGCATCAGGGCATAGGCCAGTCCCAGATCAGCGCCCCACGAGTGGCCCAGCACGTCCCACGCGTCTAAGTTCAGGTGCTCGCGCAGGGCTTCCAGATCAGCGATGCCCGTGGCGATGTCGTGCGGCCTACCCTGGCTTCTGCCCACGCCACGAGGGTCAGTCAGGAAACACGTGCGATGTTCAAGGAGTTCTGCCACGGGACGCAGGTAATTCACGCATCCCGGCCCGCCAGAGAGAACAAGCAAAGGCTCGCCGTCGCCCAGTTGCTCAGTGAACAGGTTCGTTCCATCGGGTGCTTGAAAGTGCATTGGCCCATGCTGCCCGGTTCGCAGCCGCAAGGCATCAGTACAATGGCCTGTCCCCGCCATCTGGACGCCTGTAACCAGCCTGAGCACATCAATTCACCACTTTCCCCTGTCAATGGCCACGGAAACCGCATCTGAAACACGTTAAAAAATGCCCTGTGCGGTTTACAATCCAAAGCGTGACCGCCTCGACTTTCGACATCCTCGACCTGGGCACCGTGCCTTACCGCGCAGCCTGGGATTTGCAGCACCAGCACCACGAACGCGTGGTCGCCGGGGGAACACCTACGCTGCTGCTGCTCGAGCACCCGCCCGTGCTGACCCTGGGCCGCAAGGCCAGGGACGGCCACAACATCATCGTCACGCGGGAATACCTGGCCTCTCAGCACATTGAGGTGCTGGAGATCGAGCGCGGCGGTGACGTGACCTACCACGGCCCCGGCCAGCTGGTCGCCTACGCCATTTTTCCGGTGGGCCGCAAAATTGTGGATTTCCTGCGGCTGCTGGAACAGGCCACCATAGAGGCCCTGAGCACCCTGGGCCTGCCGGACGCCCGACCCAACCCCGGTTACGCCGGCGTGTACGTGAATGACCGCGAAGTGAACGGCCGGGTGTACGGGCAGAAAATCGCCAGTTTCGGTGTGGCGGTCAAGCGGCACGTGGCCCTGCACGGCATCGGGCTGAACATCAGCACGAATTTGCAGCACTTCGACCTGATCGTCCCCTGCGGCCTCACCGACACCCAGATGACCAGCGTCCAGCGCGAGTACGACCTGCGCGGCATCGACCGTACCGTCCGCGTGCCGGAGGCCAAGCAGGCCCTGGCGGACGCCTTCAGGGACGTTTTCGCCAGCTACGACTGGAGTATTCCGGTCTTAACCCCAACTCCTCCGGCGACAGCTCCGCTTGAAAGGGAGCCCGCTTCCGCCCGCTGACCACTTTTTTCCAGAAGCCACACCCTCTCCACCACGATCACATAAAGGAACCCACATGACCCAGCAAGACTCGAGTTCACCGGAAGTCAAATTCATCAAGAACGGCATTTACCGCAAGGACAGCGTGCCGGTGCGGGAGAAGAAACCGGAGTGGCTGAAAATCAGCATTCCCACCGGGCAGGTGTACACCGAAGTTCGCAAGATCGTCAAAGAGCACCGCCTGCACACGGTGTGCGAGGAAGCCATGTGCCCCAACATCAGCGAGTGCTGGAGCCGGGGCACGGCGACGTTCATGCTGATGGGTCACATCTGCACGCGGGCCTGCAAGTTCTGCGCGGTGGACACCGGGAACCCCATGGGCAAACTGGATCTGGAAGAACCCCGCAGCGTGGCCGAGAGCGTGAAACTGATGGCGCTGAAGTACGTGGTGCTGACCAGCGTCGACCGCGACGACCTACCGGACGGCGGCGCGTACCACTTCGCCAAGACCGTGAAGGCCATCAAGGACGTGAACCCGGAGACCCGCGTGGAGGCCCTGACGCCCGACTTCGGCGGCAATACTCACTGCGTCGATCTGGTGCTGGACAGCGGCGTGGACACCTACGCGCAGAATCTGGAGACGGTGCGCCGCCTCACGCACCCGGTGCGGGACATTCGCGCCGATTACGACCAGACCCTGGCGGTGCTGGCGCACGCCAAAAAAGCCCGCCCCGACGTGATCACGAAAACCAGCATCATGCTGGGCCTGGGCGAAACCCGCGAAGAAATCCTGGAGGCCATGAAAGATTGCCGCGCCGCCGGGGTGGACGTCCTGACGTTCGGGCAGTACCTGCGCCCCACCATGCACCACCTGCCCGTCGAGCGTTACGTTCCCCCCGCCGAATTCGACGAGATCCGCGAGGAAGGCCTGAGCCTGGGCTTCATGGAAGTCGTGGCCGGGCCACTGGTGCGCAGCAGTTACAAAGCCGAGCAGATCGTCATGGACAAACCCGGCGGCCTGCCCGAGCACCTGAAGCACATCCAGGAAGGCAGCGAGCTGAAACTCATCTGAGCGCGGCTTCCTCTCGTCCCCCATGTTCTTCGGGATATGGGGGCTTTTTGTCGCCACTTTCAGACGGTGGGTGGCTTCCGCCTGGATACAATGTCTGTGAAGTACCCGGCTTGATCGCGTTTCTTTTCTTTCTGGTGGTGACCTATGCTCGAGGCTCGTGTTCAACTTCACCGTGAGTTTTTCCTGTCTCGCACGCCGGGGCAGCGGTTGTTCGTGGCGCTTCACCTGCAACCGCTGGAAGCGGCGCGGCTGGTGCGTCCGGCCCTGTCGGTGGCGTTCGTGGTGGACACGTCGCAGAGCATGCGGGAACGGGTGACGCCGCCCACGAGTTTCAGTGACGCGCTTCTGGGTTCGGGGAAGGACAAGCTCGACCTGGTGGTGCAGGCGCTCGAAGGGCTGCTGGTGTCCGATTTGCTGCGCCCGGAAGATCGCCTCTCGCTGACGCAGTTTGATGATGGGGCCAGGGTCGTGCTGCCATTCACGTCGGCGGCGGAGCAGGAGAAGTTGCGCGGGGCCATCCGGAAGCTGCCGAATTTCAGTGGTGGAACCAGCATGGGAAAGGGCATGCAAAAGGCGCGGCCTTTGCTGGCGCAGGAGCAGGGGAACAGGCGCATGGTGCTGCTGACGGACGGGCAAACGCGGGATGAAGGGCTGGTGCGGCGCGAAACGAACGAACTGGCGCAACTCGACATTCCCGTCACGACTGTAGGGGTCGGGGATGACGTGAACACGGCCCTGCTCACGAAGGTTGCTGACCTGACGCAGGGAAAGCCGGTGGACGTCGTGCCGGACTCGCAAAACCCCCAGCCGCCAGCCGTGCGGGCCTCCGACCTGCCTGCCGCGCTGCTGGGCGACCTGCAAAGTGCCGCGAACGAAGTGCTGACGAAAGTGACGCTGGGCATTCGCACCATTCAGGGCGTCACCACCGAACGCGTGACCCGGGTGCAACCCACACAGACGGAGGTGGACTTGACGCGCACCCCCTACCCGCTGGGCAACCTGGACGCGCAGACCGGCTCGACGTTCGTGCTGGAATTCAGCGTGCCGGACCGTACCCCATCTCGTGTCCGGATTGGGCAGTTGGTGGTGGGGTATCAGGTGCCGGGAACCACAGACCGGGCCGAACTGCCGCCGCTGGACATCGTGATCGAGTTCACCGCCGATGACAGCCTGGCCGCCCGCATTCACCCGGACGTGATGCGCTGGGTACAGCAGCGTAACATCGAGGGGCTTGTCGTGCAGGCCACCCAGGAAAGCAACCCGCAAGTCGCGCACGAGAAACTGCTTCTGGCGCGGCAACTCACCAAGCGGCTCAAGAACGACACCATGACCCGCGTCCTCGATCAGGCCATAGGGGAATTACAAGCCGGAAAGACCATCAGCATCAATACCGCGAAAACCCTGCGCATCGGCGCGAAAACCCAGACCCTGCGTGTCGAAGACAAGACCCTGCCCAGCGACGAGGACATTCGCCGCATCACCGGAGCGTGACTACCCCGAGCAAGCGGGTAAAGTGTGATATGCAAAAACATCTGGCCTTTACGTGTGTTTTTAGCATTCTGAGCTTCGCTGTGGCCCGTCCGAGCGTGGATCGGCTGGGCATCTGTTACGAGTTCAAGGGAAAGGCCGTGACGCGTGCCCCCTGCGTCATCAGTCCGGGGTATGGAGCAGGGGCACAGTACGTGACCTACACGTTCAACAACAGGGAATTCTACGTGGAATACCCGAACCTCAAGCCCAACTCAGCTCCCACGTTGAACGGAAAAACGGCCATCGAGTACAGGCGAGACGCCAGTTTCTTCGCAATCCTGAAGGGCGCACCTGTCGAGGGGGAAACGTACATCAACTGCATCAAGACGAAGGACGGAAAAACGGACGTATGCGTGCTGGAAACGGACTGATCCGGTTCGGAACGGCATGTCGCCACGCCGGGAGGGGAGCTACGAAGCCCCGCCGAAGGGCTGCCCTTCCCGGTTTTCGCACGCCCGGATGACTTTCTGCACGTTCTCCGCCAGTGGTTCGGTGCAGTCCAGTTCCAGGTCGTAATGGGTGAAGGTGTGGACGGTTTCGGCGTCCCGGCGGGCGTCCCCGGCACGGCGATCGGCCCTGGCCTGTTCGCGGCGTTCCAGTTCCTCGACGGGGCAGTTCCTCGACGGGGCAGTGCAGGCCGATCAGGAACACGTCATGGCCGTGCAGGAACTGCCCGAATTCGGCCCACATGGCGGGCGTTTCAATGATGTAGTCCACCACGAGGTCGTTCCCGGCGTCCAGCAGGGCGGGCAGGCAGCGGTTGAAGCCCTGGAAGACGTGCGGGCGGAGTTGTGTCCAGTCACGAATTCTCCCCTCGGGTGTGCGGGGCAACACGTTGGCGTCGAACATGAAGAAGTCGAGGCTGAAGTGCAAAAAAGGCCGGGGCAGGGCGTCACGCAGCGCGCGGCAGAGGGTGGTCTTTCCGGAACTGCTTGCGCCGTTGACGAGAATCAGGGAGCCGGGCATCACGGAGCAGTATCCGGTTTTTCCAGCGGTGGGGGTATCCGCACAGTAGCTTAACGTGGTCACCTGGCCCTGGCCCGTCGATACACCTGCTTTTGATGCCTTCTTTTCACGCCTGCTGTACGGGGTTCATGTAGTATCAGGGGGTTCTATGCACCCTGACTGGAGGCCCTATGCCGCTTTACAACCTGGATGAACTGACGCCCGACGTGCATCCCAGCGCCTTTGTCGCGCCGAGTGCGGACGTGATCGGGCAGGTGGTGCTGATGGAGAACGCCAGCGTGTGGTTTGGCGCGGTGCTGCGCGGGGATCTGGAACCCGTGACGGTGGGGGCGGGCTGCAACGTGCAGGACGGCGCGGTGCTGCACACGGACCGGGGCTTTCCCTGCGTGCTGGAGCGGGACGTCACGGTGGGCCACCGGGCCATTGTTCACGGGGCGTTCTGCGCGGCGGGAAGCCTGGTGGGCATGGGGGCCGTCATGCTGAGCGGCTCCCGGCTGGGCGCGGGCGCGGTGCTGGGCGCCGGGGCGCTGCTGCCCGAGGGTGCGGAGGTGCCAGCCGGAAAACTGGCGGTGGGCATCCCCGCCCGCGTGATCCGGGACGTGGCGGCGCCGTCGAACGCGCCGCGTTACGTGGAGAACGCCCAGCGCTACCTCGCGGGCCTGCGCCCGGCAATGGGAAAACGCACTGAGCACGAGGAGGAGTGGGTGTGACCGATCCCCGTCAACGCCGCCCAGCGGCGCCCCGCACCAGCCAGCCGCCAAAGGCAGAGGAGCAGTTGCCCCATAATCTTCCGCAGAACCTGGCGGAAGGTGTTCTGGAGTCACCCATCTGGATCGGGGATGACGAGCCCGCAGTGCCCGAAACGCCCACCAACGAGATCGCGGACGAACCCGTCGACCTGATCGACGAGCTGAAACCCATGTACACCAGCCCCGCCCCCTTCCTGGCGCGGTTCCTGCCGCAAAGTGCGCCGACGTACCTGGGCCTGAGGGCGCCTTACTGCGACCTGCACGCTTTCCTGAAATACCTGCACGAGATCGCGTGGCATGGGTACATCCACGCCTCGCTGGGCGACCAGAGTGCTTACGTGCTGGTGTTCGAGGGCCGCACCGTGGCCGCCGCGGCCGCCAGCGCCACGGGTGAACAGGCACTGGGAGAAATGCTGAACCTGTACGAGCAGGGCGCAGACATTTCGGCGCATCCGCTCTCGCACACGCTGGCGCACGTTCTGAGCGGGGTCGGGTCACGCGCCTGGAAATTCAACCTCACCGAGGACTTCACTGGCCTGCACGCCCGCCCCAGCGGCGCCATTTTCTACGCGCGCGGTGAGATCGTGGCCACCATGCCCGCTACCCTGCCCTACGAGGGCGCTTTTCCTGCGCCATTGCGCCCGCAGACGCTGATCTTGCCGCGCAGCCTGGCCGGGTGGGCGCACCACACCTACAGCCCCACCCTGCGCGGCAGAGACGCCGTGAACCCCATCACCGACATTCACCTGTCCTTCAAAGCCAAGTACGGCCCCCCCGGCATCGGCCTGATGAAAGCCATCCTGCAAAACCTGACCCCGGCCGAGTACGCCATGCGCGAAGACCTGGCCCTGCATGAAATCGAGCCGCTGCTCCAGGACTTCAGCAAAACCGGCTACCTCCGCGAAGGGTAAAAGGGAGGAGTAAACCGGGCGGGCAGCTGGGGTGCGGCGGCCTGACAGGAACTTCCGGAAGCGTCCCAGGTCGCACGGTGCACCGCGCCCCGAAATCGGCTAAACTCCTGTCCATGATCTGCTCTGCGCTTCAAAGTCGGGGACTTCGCACCTAGCCTGAACGCTCGTGTGCCTGTCCCCGCCTTTGCGCGGGGCTTTTTTTGGATGGGGAGGTGAAGAATGACAGCAAAGGTCGGCATTGTGGAGGTTCTGGCCAACCAGATTCTGCAAGGTGTAGGGAGTGGCGAGCGGCCTTTCATCTGCCTTCAGAAGTTGGTGCAGCAGCAGGGCAGCGGCCCCGTCCTGCTGGTTCATGTCCTTATCTCGCTGGGTCTTGCAGGCGGAAAGGCCATAGCAGCGGTGGGCGCCGCGCAGGGCTTCTCCTCAGCCCTCACGCCAGACGAAGTGGATTCTTTCCTTCTTGAAGCCATTCAAACGACGGATTTAGCGATGTCATCTAAACACCCCTCAAAAGTTCAGGAGAACACACCATGACCACCGACACCCCTGTTCCGGATCACACCACCAAGCCGAACATCACCGAACCCCGCGCCGAGCGGTACAACCCTCATGCCATCGAGGGCAAATGGCAGGAGCAGTGGGAAAAAGACGGCCTGTACACGTTCAACGAGGACGCACCGGGCGAGAAGTATTACGCCCTGACCATGTTTCCTTACCCGTCGGGCAACCTGCATATCGGCCACTGGTACGCGAATATCGCGCCGGATGCCCGCGCCCGCTGGCTGCGTATGCGCGGTTATAACGTGCTGTTCCCGATGGGCTTCGACGCCTTCGGGTTGCCGGCCGAGAACGCCGCCATCAAGAACAATGTCGATCCGGCCATCTGGACCTACCAGAACATCGATCACATGACCGGGCAATTTAAGCGCATGGGCACCATGATCGACTGGAGCCGCAAGTTTGCCACGTCCGACCCGGAGTACTACCGCTGGAACCAGTGGTTTTTCATCGAGTTTTACAAGCGCGGCCTGGCCTACAAGAAAGACGGCCTGGTGAACTGGTGCCCCAAGGACCAGACAGTGCTGGCCAACGAGCAGGTCGTGAACGGCGCGTGTGAGCGCTGCGGCACCCCGGTCGAGCGGCGCAACCTGAACCAGTGGTACCTGCGAATTACCGACTACGCCGATGAACTGCTGGATTTCACGCACACCGATATGCCCGAGAAGGTTCGCCTGATGCAGACCAACTGGATCGGCAAGTCGGTGGGGGCGGAAGTGACCTTCGATACGCCCGCCGGCCCGGAAACGGTGTTCACCACGCGGCCCGATACCCTGATGGGCGCGACCTTCATGGTGCTGGCCCCCGAGCACGCCAAAGTGGCGGCCCTGACCACCCCGGAGCAGCGCGGGGCGGTGGAGGCTTACGTGAAGGCCGCCGGGCGCAAGACGGACGTGGAACGCCAGCAGGAAGGCGAGAAGACGGGCGTGTTTACGGGGAGTTTCGCCACGCACCCGATCAGCGGGCATCAGGTGCCGATCTGGGTGGCGGATTACGTGCTGGCGACCTACGGCTCCGGGTCGATCATGGCCGTTCCCGCGCACGACGAGCGCGATTTCGCGTTTGCCAGGGCGTTCGACCTGCCCATTCAGGAAGTGATTCGCGCTCAAGGGGCTGAACCGATGGGCGACCACCCCGAAGCGCCTTACAGCGGTGAGGGGCTGATCGTCAATTCCGGGGAGTTCGATGGGATGCCCGGCGGCAAGGCCAGCATCGCTACGATTGTGGCAAAGCTGGAGGCGCAGGGCATCGCCAGAGCCAAGACCACCTACCGCCTGCGCGACTGGCTGTTTGCCCGCCAGCGCTACTGGGGCACGCCGGTGCCGTTTATTCACTGCGAGAAGTGCGGCATGCAGCCTGTGCCTTACGATCAACTGCCGGTCAAGTTGCCCAAAAACGTGGAGTTCACGCCCACCGGGCAGAGTCCACTGAAACTGGATCAGGAGTGGCGCAGCACCACCTGCCCGAACTGCGGCGGCCCTGCCGAGCGCGACACCGACACCATGGACACCTTCGTGGACAGCAGCTGGTACATGTACCGTTACCTGTCGCCGCACTACGAGGGCGGCCCGTTCGACCCCAGCAAGGCGAAGTTGCTGCCGGTCGACCTGTATACCGGCGGCATCGAGCACGCCATTTTGCACCTGCTGTACAGCCGCTTCTGGACGAAGGTCATGCGCGACATGGGCCTGACCACGCAGCATGAACCGTTCGCCAGGCTGCGCAACCAGGGCATGATCCTGGGCGAGGACGGCGAGAAGATGAGCAAATCTCGCGGCAACGTGATCGACCCGGATGACCTGGTGAACGAGTACGGCGCCGACACCGTGCGGACTTTCCTGATGTTCATCGCGCCGTGGGAACTGGGCGGCCCGTGGGACTCGCGCGGTGTGGGCGGCCCGGCGAAGTGGCTGGGGCGCGTGTGGAACCTGTATTTCGAGGAGAAGCCGGTCGGCCCCGAGGAGAAACTGACCGAAGCGGACGTGCGCTACGCCGTGCACAGCACCCTGAAGAAGGTGGATACGGATTTCGAGCGCATGAGCTTCAACACCATCATTGCCGCGCTGATGGAACTGACGAACACGCTGGTGAAAGCCAAGCGCAGCCCGGTGTACGGCACCCCCGTCTGGGACGAGGCGCTGAGCATCTTCAACCGGATGCTGGCGCCCGTCGCGCCGCACATTGCCGAGGAGCTGTATCAACAGAGACTGGGGACGCCGCAGGGCGATCCGGCAAGCGTTCATGTTCAGCAGTGGCCCAGCGTGGACGAGGCGGCGGCCACCCGCGACAGCGTGACCATCGGTGTGCAGGTGAGCGGCAAGGTGCGCGGCGAGGTGAACATCTCCAAGACCGCTACGCCGGAAGAAGCCCTGGCCGCCGCGAAAGCCAACCCGGACGTGGCCCGCTTCATCGAGGGCAAGGACGTGGTGAAGGAAATCTACGTGCCAGGGCGCATCATCAATATCGTGGTTCGCTAACCTCATCGGCGAAAAGCTCCCGCTTCGGCTGCGTGCCGGCGGGGGCGTTCTCTTTGGCAGGGGCAAAGGCTGACGGGAGGCCCTACAGCGTGACAGTTTCGCCATGCCCAGCGCGTAGCATAGGAGGGTATGGCGCATCTGGTGGCCACGGCGTTGATTTACGGAGTGGGGTCGCTTTGCGGCGCGGTCATGACCCTGTACAGCCTGTGGCGGATTTCCGTTCGGCTGCCGGAAGGCAATGCGTGGGCCGTGATCGCCTGGACGGCGTTTGGTCTGGTGGCCCTGGTGGGGATGGTCAGTCATTTCGGAACGGCTCAGCAACACTGGCGCGAGTGGCAGCAGGGCCGAATAAGAACTTCATCCTGATCTGCGCCCTCACAGCAGGACAAAGATCGTTTGAAGGGCCAACGCGACGGGCAGACAGCAACGATAAAGCCCCGTATTTCTCACGCTGGTGTAAGAGTTTTGATAATCGCGACGCGTAAACTTCGGGCATGACTGACCAGCGTGTGGGCCGCCACATCCGAATCTACGAGTGGGATGAAGTCGATATCGAAGCTGAGACGTTGCCCGCCGAACCCGCTGTCCGGTCGGCCAAAACACCCATGACCGAAAAGAAAGCGGCGCCCGAGCAGACCAAGGGCCTGAGCGCCCTGCTGAAGAAAAAACTGTTCTGATCCCCGTTCCTCCCGGTGCTGGCCCCGTTGAACTTCCCTTCACGGGGCTTAATCTTTTTCGGAAGGCCAGGGGCGTGTGTTAAACTCGCTTTCGTCTATGGAGCCTCCCAGTTCCGGCTCTACCAGAACGCCCGGTGAACACCGCTTGAAGGCGGCGTTTTTTACTGTGGCCAACCAGCCCTTTCGGTCATCGACACGCTGCGCACCGGCGCAGGTGAGCAGCATGTGCCTTGCGAATGACTGCGGCGCTTTTCAGGAGAGCGCCTTTTAATGAATGATCTGCTTGGCCTGCTGGCCCTTTTTGTGCTGGTGCTGATGAACGGCTATTTCGTCGCGGCAGAGTTCGCGCTGGTGAGTGTGCGCCGCACCCGCATTGAGCAACTTGCGGAGGAAGGCAATGCGGCCGCCCGTGTCACGCACCGCGCCCTACAAAACCTTGACCTGTACATTGCGGCCACGCAGCTCGGGATCACCATGGCGAGTCTGGCGATTGGTTTCGTGGCGGAACCCGCCATTGAGCACCTGATGCACCCGCTATTGGAACAGATGAACCTATCGTTGACGCCGGGGCAGGAGAAGACCATCTCGTTCGCGGTGGCGTTCGCTATCAGCACCATCCTGCATATTGTTTTTGGCGAGCTGGCGCCCAAAAGCCTGGCCTTGCAACGCAGTGAGCAGGTTTCGCTGGCCATTATTCGTCCCTTGTTGTTCTTCACCACTCTTTTCAAATGGGCCATTGTGGGCCTGAATGCCCTGGGGAACGGTGTGGTACGCCTTTTTGGGTTGAAGGCGGTGGCCGGCCACCACACCGCTTACTCGGAAGAAGAAATTCGCATGATCGTCAGCGCGTCGAGTCAGGAGGGGGTGCTGGAGGACAGCGAAAAGGAACTGGTGTACAACGTCTTCGACCTGTCGGACACCACCGCCCGCGAGGTGATGACGCCGCGTGTGGACATGGTGGTCGTGGACGGCGCCTCGCCGCTGCGGCGACTGCTGGAGTTGAACGTCGAACACGGGTACTCGCGTATTCCGGTGTTTCAGGACACGGCCGACAACATCGTCGGGATCGCCCACACCAATGACGTGCTGGGCCACCTGGAGGAACTCGATCACCTGAGCATCGCCGACATCATGCGCCCGGTGTTCTTCGTGCCCGAAGGCATGAAGATCAAGGATCTGCTGGCCAAGATGCGTGACAAGAAATCGCACATGAGCATCGTGGTCGACGAGTTCGGCGGCACGGCGGGCCTGGCCACGCTGGAGGACGCCCTGGAAGAGATCGTGGGGGAAATCTACGACGAGACCGACGAGGAAGAAATTCCGCTGATCGAGGTGCTGGGCGAGGGCGTTTACCTGATGGACGGCAGCGTCACCATCCACGAGGTCGAGGAGCGCCTGGGCAACGAACTGGAGGAAGGCGAGGCCGAGTACGGCACGCTGGCGGGCTTCATGACCAGTTTCTTCGGGGATATTCCCGAGGTGGGCCAGAGCTTTATTCAGGACGGCTGGGCTTTCACGGTGGAGGCCGCCGATCAGCGCCGCGTGGCCCGCGTGCGCGTGGAGCGGGCGGCGCAGTTCGACGCGCTGAGTGGGCACGCCGCCGAGGAGATCCACCATGACTGAGGCCACCATGCTTGAAGCTGCTGTCCCCGACCCGCAGTTGCTGGAGGGAGCGAAGGCGGCCTTCAAGCAGGCTTACGCGCCCTACAGCAAGTTCCGCGTGGGGGCCGCGCTGCGCACCCCCAGCGGGCGGGTGTTCTTCGGCGCGAACGTCGAGAACGCCAGTTACGGGCTGGCCCGCTGCGCCGAGCAGAGCGCCGTGCAGGCCATGAACACCGCCGGGGAACGCGAGTTCACCGATATCGTGGTGTACAGCGAGGCCAGCCCGCCCGCCAGTCCGTGCGGCGCGTGCCGCCAGGTGCTGTTCGAGTTCTCGCCGCAGGCCCGCGTGGTGTGCGTCAACCAGCACGGCGAGGTGGTCAGCGGCCTGGTACGTGATTTCCTGCCGCACGGTTTCCGCCTGGAGCACCGCGACGATGGGCACGAAATCGGCACTGAGTAGACGGAGTAGACATGGAGGACGTATGACTGACCCAGTTGTTGATTTTCCCGGCCCGAAGAAAATCCCGTATCCGGGTGGGTGCGTGCTGGAACCCGCGCCCTACGCGCTGGAATACCTGTTGATGTGGCCGGCGGACGTCACCGTGAACGGCAAAGTGTACGCGAACTGCAAGGTGTTTCCTTTCATCCGGGAGTTGATCGCCGACCCGGCGAAGTATGGCATCACCGCGCAGGACGCCCAGGCGGCCCGCGAGCGTTACCTGAACCTGGCCGGGCAGGCGCTGGAGGCCGAGGGCGGGCAGCGCGAGTGGCTGGAACGCGAATTTGGGCGCTGAGCATTCGAGAGTGAGCATTCAGGAGACGGGCGGGTGGGGCGGCGGCAAATGCGCGGCTCCACCACGTCTTTTTGCTTTAACATGCCGGCATGACTGACCCGCCGGACTTCATTCCCATTTCTGAGCCGGGGACTGCTGGTGCGTCGGGCGGCGTGCCGTACGGACGACCTGTGAATGAAGTGAATCCGGGTTTGGTGGGCCTGGCTCCGATGCCGCAGGTGCGGACGTTTCCGCTGTCGTTCACGGGCACCTCGGCAGAGTTTTTTCGTATCTGGATCGTGAACGTAGCGCTGTCGGTGGTGACGCTGGGGCTGTACACGCCGTGGGCGCGGGTACGGACGCGGCAGTATTTCTACGGCAATACCTGGGTGGACGGGCATAACTTCGAGTACACCGCGAACCCCTGGGCGCTGCTGCGCGGTTACCTGCTGGTGGCGGCGCTTTTCGGGACATACAACGCGGCCATGCAGTTTCAGTTTCAGGGCTGGGAGTGGGTGGTGGGTATCGTGGTGGGACTCTTCGTGCTGCTGTACCCGTGGCTGGTGCGCCAGTCGCTGCGCTTCCTGGCCCGCAGCACCGTGCACCGGGGACTGCACTTCAGTTTCCAGGGGTCGCTGGGGCAGGCTTATGTCACGTACGGCCTGGCGAACGTCGCGGCGGGCTTCGTGGGCCTGGCGCTGCCGTGGGCGTGGTTCATGCAGCGGCGTTACCAGGTCGAGGGCGTGCACTACGGTCAGGCGAGTGGGCGCTTCCGGGGCGATGTGGGGCCGTTTTTCATCTTTGGCCTGACTGGCCTGGGCCTGACCCTTGGCGGGGTCATCCTGCTGCTGGGCCTGGGCTTGCTGGGCTTCGGCCTCTTCAGCGCCCTCGATCTGGGGAGTCTGGCGGACTGGGAGGACCTCAGCGCCGCGAGCATGACTGGCATAGTGGCGGCGTTGGCGACGGCGTACCTGGTGTTTCTGCTGGTCTACCTGGGGGCCTGGCAGTACGTGCGCGCCGCCACCATGAAGTACGTCCTGAACAACGTGGAACTGGGGGGCGTGGTGCGCCTGGGGGCCACCTTCAGCCCCTGGCGGCTGGTGTGGATCACGCTGTCGAACACTGCCGCGCAACTTCTCACGCTGGGCCTTCTGACGCCCTGGGCAGCGGTGCGGCGCATGAATTACCTCGCGCCGCACATTCAGGTGCGGGCCATCGCCGACCTGGACGACTTCACGGCGGAGATGGGGCAACAGGAAAGTGCGCTGGGCGAGGCGGCCACCGAGTTGCTGGACATCAACCTGGGTTTCTAGCGCATCTGACAAAAGAACGCAGAGCCTTTTGTCCGAGCGAAGCGAATGAATGGAGATGAGCAGGACGAAGAATGGAGTCATGTGGGATATCTTTCCCCGCCTGACGAAATTTGGAGAACGACTCTGGCGGGGTGGACGTGATGACTGAGGGCCTGAACCTGAAGATAGAGGGGATTTACTTCGATGGGCACAGCAGCCGCAACCGCGCGGCCCTGTTGCAGGTGGTGGGCGAGCAGGTGCTGCTGCAGGTGCAGCCGGACGGCCCGCTGAGCGCGCTGGAAGAACGCTGGCAGGTCAGCGACCTGCGCATCGAGCCGCCGCTGGGGCGCATCCGGCGCATCGTGAAACTGCCGGGCGGGGGGCGCTTTGAAACGCCGGACGACGCGGCCATCTCACGGCTGGAGGCGGGCACCACCCGCAACCGGGGTCTGGGACGGGTGCGGCACATCGAGTCGCGCTGGAGCCTGACACTGGCGGCGCTGGCGGCGCTGGGGGTGTTCACCTGGGGGTTTTTGACTTACGGGCTGCCGGCCCTGGCGCGGCAGGCGGCGGCCGCCACCCCGCGCAGCGTGCTGGCCTCATTTGACCGTGAAGCCATCAAGCTGCTGGACAACGGGGAATTCATGGGGCCGTCCAGGCTCAGCGCGGCGCGGCAGGCGCAGTTGCAGCAGCAATTCCGACAGGTGCGCGACTGGGCCGGGGGAGCGTACCCCTACACGCTGCTGCTGCGTGACGGCAAACCGCAGAAAGCTGGCGGGCGCGGGTTTTCCATCGGGGCAAACGCCTTTGCGCTGCCCAATGGCACGGTCGTCATGACCGATCAACTGGTGGCGCTGGCCGGCAGCGACCGCGAACTGATGGGCGTGCTGGCCCACGAAACCGGCCACGTCACACACCGGCACGCGCTAAGCAGCGTCTACCAGGGCCTGGGCCTCTCACTGCTGGGGGTGGCCCTGACGGGCGACCTGGTCAGCGCCACGTCCTTTGCTGCCGCCGTGCCGACCACCCTGCTCTCGAACGGCTACTCGCGCCGCGCCGAAACCCAGTCGGACGAGGTGGCGGGCGCCTACATGATGCAGGCCTACGGCACCACCTCGCCGCTGCGCCGCATTCTGGCCCGGCTGGAAAAGGACGACCTCAAAGCCACCGAGGACAGCATTCAGGATGCCGGCCGCGCCGAGGACATGCTGAACACCCACCCCGGCACGAAGCAGCGCATCGAGCACCTGAGGGCCATCGAAGAACAGGGCAAGCCCACTCCCTGAAGGCTGCTGGCGGCGGGGACAGTCGGACTTGCGGGAAAGCGGGCGCTGCGGCAATCTGGAGCCAGCGTGAACGCGGAGGTGGGCCGACTTCAGGTCAAGGCCCGGCGCAGAGCGCAGAAGAGGAGACAGGATGCTCAAAGATCGCCTTACGACGCTGCTGGGAACCGCCACGCTGCTGAGCCTGCTGGTGGCGGTGGCCCTGGGCCTCAAGGCGCCCCTGGACGTGAACCAGGGTTCGCTGGTCAGGTTGATGTTCCTGCACGTGCCGAGCGCCTGGCTCAGTTATCTGGCGTACATCGGCACGGGCGTGTTCGGCCTGCTGTACCTGCTCAGGCGCGAGCGCCGCTGGGATCGCCTGGCCATGGCCAGCGCCGAGATCGGCGTGCTGTTCACGCTGGGCACCATCCTGGGCGGGATGCTGTGGGCCAAACCCACCTGGGGCGTGTACTGGACGTGGGACGCCCGCCTGACCACCACCGCCCTGAGCCTGGTGGTGTACGGCGGTTACCTCCTGATTCGCAGCCTGATCGACGACCCGGATCGGCGCGCGCGCGTGTCGGCGGTGGTGGGCCTGGTCGGGACGCTGTACGTGCCCATCAATTACATGGCGGTGGAGTGGTGGCGCGGCGTGCACCAGACCCAGACGCTGCGCCTGCTGGGCAAACCCAGCTTCGAGGCCGCGCCCATTTACGGCTGGGTATTGCTGGTGGCCACGCTGGCCTTTACGCTGCTATACCTGTACCTGCTGCGCGTGCGCGGTATCCTGGCGCTGCGCGAGGAAGTCCGTGAGGAACGCGAGTTGCTGGGCGACCTGAACCTGAAGGGAGAATCTATCCGTGGATAAGTACTCGAGTTACGTGATCGTGGTGTACGCCGTGACGCTGCTGCTGCTGCTGGGCTACCTGGCCTGGATGTGGCTGCGCCTCAAAAACCTGCCAAAGGACGACTTATGACCGGAACCCCTTCCCCTGCCCCCGGTTCGCCTGAGGCCCTGCCGCAGGCCCGGCGGCGCAAACGCAGCCCGCTGCCCACCCTGCTGGGGGTGCTGGCGGTGGGCGGCCTGGCGGGCTTCATTCTGTTCGGCAACGTGGGCAAAAGCCTGGAATATTTCGTCACGCCCACCGAGTACCAGCAGCAACAGGACAGGTTGCAGGGCAAGGCCATCCGCATTGGCGGGCTGGTCAAGGACGTGAAGAACGACCCGCAATCCCTGAACCTGAGTTTCACCGTCACGGACGGCGGGGTCAGTTTTCCGGTGAAGTACCAAGGGGCGGTCAGCGACCTGTTCAGGGAAAACCAGGGCGTGGTGGTGCGCGGCGAGTTCCAGGGAACCACCTTTCACGCCACTGAACTGATCGTGAAGCACTCCGAGGAGTACAACGTTCCCGAGAACCAGGCCGACCTGAAGAAGATGCTTCAGGACGCCAGGCCTGCCAACTGATGCGGGTGAGACAGGCCACATGAGACTGGGCCGCACCTCCTCTCCCCTGCGGTTCCTGCCGCCGCTGCTGGCTTTTGTGCTGGTGGCGGTGCTGGCGCTCCTGCTGCTGCGCCCCGCGCCGGGCGGGCCAGCGGACGGTTCACTGCTGGGGCAGCCGGCGCCCACTTTTGTCCTGAAGGCCCTGGACGGGTCATCGGTCGACCTGAGTTCGTTCCGGGGGCGTCCGTTGGTGCTGAATTTCTGGGCGTCGTGGTGCGGCCCGTGCCGTGACGAGGCGCCTCTCTTTCGTGACCTGGATGCCCGGCGGCAACGCGGCAACTATCAGGTGCTGGGCGTGCTGTTTCAGGACAGCAATCTGGGCAACGCCCGCAAGTTCGTGAAGGAGTACCGCCTGACCTACCCCAACGCCATCGACGCGAAGATGGACGCCGGGAGTGCCTACCAGGTGTCGGGCCTGCCGCAGACGGTGTTCATCGATTCACGCGGCGTAGTGCGTCACATCGACAAGGGCGGCCTGAGCCGCGAGCGCCTGAACGAAGGCCTGAAAAAAATTGGAGTGTCTCCCCTATGAAGGTCAGCCAGTGAAAATCACGCGGCGCGAGGTGCTGGAACGCTGGTGGATGCTGCCGGTCGCGGGCACGGCTGGGGCGTTCGGGTTCATGGGGTGGTACGCCGCCAAGATCACCTTCGGCAAGAAGAAGGTGGGGGCACCGCACTTCGTGGCTGGCCCCGCACAGAAAATCGCGGCCCTCAGTGCCCTGCCCGGCGAGTGGTCGGAAGTCGACTTCTTCTATGACCGCCGTCCCTGCACGCTGCTGCGCGTTCCGCGTCTTGTGGAGGGCGGCCTCGAGGCCGGCGAGGCACACCTCGTGGCGTTTTCGCGGGTATGTACGCACCTGGGCTGCCCGGTGAATCTGGTCAAAGACCTGGAAGTGCTGGCCTTCGCTTACAACTACCGCCCGCCCAAAGGCGAACGTCACCCGCAGCTGGGGTGCCGCTGTCATTACAGCGTCTTCGACCCCTTGCGCGGCGGCGAGGCCATGTTCGGCAAGGCTACTTTGCCGCTGCCGCGCGTCCAGCTGGAACTTCGGGGTCAGGACGTGTACGCCACCGGAATTGAACCGGCCCCGATCCTCTCCACCTGACCGGAAGGCCTGCCCACCCAGCGGCGTGGCAGGAACGACCAGCAAGCGTCACGCGTTGCACTGGTCGAGGGCCGTCTCAGTCGGCGGTAATGGCGACTGAAGCGTAGGCCTCTTCCACGAGGGCACGCACGCTGGCGCGCAGGGCACGGGGGAACTCGTCCTCGAAGCGGGGGCGCGGGGAAATGTCCGGCGAAGGGAAGGAAAACACGGCCCGGGTTTCGAGGCCCGAGCCGCTGGACGCCAGCTGCCAGCCCAGGGCCAGGGCGTACATGTGCATCAGGACGCGCAGGTTGGTGCGCCGCTCGAAGGGCATGACGTCCAAAATGGGCAGCACGTAACGCAGCAGCATGCGCCGGAAGTTCTGGCTCTGCTCGTCGGCCAGGCTGGGATTGATCACTGTGGTCAGCAGCACCAGCAGGCGGCGTAGGCCCTCCTGCGGCACCACGCGGGCCACCAGCAGATCCGTGAGTTGATCGGCGCTGGTGCAGCGGGCCGCCTCCAGGCCACGGAGCAGATCCTTGAGGCAGTGTTCCAGGTGCTCGGTCAGCAGGGCCAGGAACAGCTCTTCCTTGGTGTCGAAATACAGGTACAGGGTGCCTTTGGCCAGCTGGGCTTCGCGGGCCACCTGGCTCATGCTGAGGTCGGGGTAGGGGGTGGTGCGCCACAGGTGTTCTGCCGCCCGCAGAATCTCGATGCGGCGTTTTTTCTTTTCCTCGGCATTGCGCGCCCGCAGGGGACGCGAAGTTACGTGTGACACACGGCGCACCATAGAGGCTTTGCGCGCAGCACATGGTGAAACGCTTCACCCATTAAAAGGACACCCGGTCACTAGCCCCTGGGAAGCTGTTGGGCTAAACGATGTGCAATTCTTTCATTAGATGAAGAGTTCTTCATCTGGGCAGGCAACGGGCTTTCTGCAGCAACACATCATGGTCGACCCAGCATCCTCGTCACCTCAGCTCACGATCCCTGCTGGATGAGGGCTTCGCCCATCACCAGGTGGCATAGCCCTAACCCGTATGACCCGCCTCTGACGGCGCTCAAAGTGAATCCTCATGCATGGCCCGTAACATGCGCCGTATGCCCATGCAACGCTTCACCTTGCCGCTGGCCGTGCTGCTGAGCGGCGGCCTGGCCCTGGCACAGACCGCCCCCACCACACCAGCCGCGCCGCCCGCCACCAACCCTGCGCCCAGCGCTACCCCCAAAACCGCGCGGGTGCTGGCGACCACCCACCGCACTGTCAGCGCCTTATCGGTGGGCATCAGCAAAGCCGTGAAGGGCCAACTGCTGACCTGCCCCAAGGCCCTGAAGGTCAGCCCACTGGCGGTGTGCCTGTACACCAAGTCCCCGGTCAATACGGTGCGCCCGGCGGTACGCGGCGTGGTCGGCCCGCAGGCGCTGGGCGACTGGAAAACCAGCGCTCAGGCCAGCAGTCTGCTGGTGCAGGAGGGCGGCAACCTGGCCGCTTACGTGCTGCTCAGTAACCTGTCGCCCCAGGAAACCCTGGTGGTGATCGACGCGGTGCAGGCCAAGCCGGTCGCGGCCAAACCTGCCGCGCCCGCCGGGGTCGTCAAAGGTCAGGCGTACCTGCTGGACAGTGACCTGGCTGGCGTGGTCAACGTGATCAACCTGGGGGGCGGCAAGTACCGCCTGAACGCCCCCGGTCAGACGGCCCTGACCATCACTGCCGGTTCCAAGGTGGCGCAGCGCGGCGGAGGGACGGTCGACCTGCCCATGGTGCCACTGACCGACGGCAAGAACCTGCTGTTTCCTGCCGCCGACCTGCGCTCGCTGGGCTGCACCGTCACCGATACGGCCAACGGCATTACCATCGCCTGCGGCAGCGACAGCGTGGGCGTGAAACCCATCGTGTTCTGAAGTATTACGCGCAACGGGCAGCGGCGAACCTCAGTTCGCCGCTGCCCGTTGCGGTGTCGGGGGCACGGGGCGGGTGACGCCCAGGGCCAGGCCCGCTGCCAGCAGGGCCAGCACCCCGGCGGCCAGGAACGCCGGGCCGTACTGCCCCAGTTGATCGCGCACCACGCCGCCCAGCTGATGGGCAAAAAAGACCCAGCCGTACACCGTGCCGACGTTGGCCGCGCCGAAACGCCGGGCGGTGAGGGCCACGGTGGGCGGCACAGTGGCGATGTAGTCCAGGCCGAACAGCACCGCGAAGGCCCCCAGGCTGGCGCCCGGCGGCAGGGCCGGCAAGAGCAGCAGGCTCAGACCCCGGAAGGCGTAGTACGCGGCCAGCAGCACGCGCGGGTCGAAGCGGTCGGTCAGGTAGCCGCTGCCCAGCGTGCCCACAAAGTTGAAAGCACCCATGACCGCCAGCATCCCGGCGGCGTACCCGGCGCTCAGGCCCAGGTCATTGCAGTATGAGATGAAGTGCGTGCCGATGATGCCGTTGCTGGTGGCCCCGCACACGAAAAAAGTCGCCGAGAGCAGCCAGAAGTCGCGCGAGGTCAGGGCGCGGCGCATGACTGAACTGTCCGGCTGGGGCGGGGGGATGTGCGCCGCTGCCGGGTCAAGCGGCTCGCCGTCCAGGCCCAGACCCACTTCTGAAGGCCGGTCACGCAGCAGCAGCCAGAACACGGGGGCCAGCGCCAGGGCGGCGAGCCCGATGCCGGCACTGGCCAAACGCCAGTCCTGTCCCCCCGAGGCCAGCGTGAGCAGCGGAATGAACATCAGTTGCCCGGCGCTGGTGGCCGCGCCGAAGACCCCGGTGACCAGCCCGCGCCGCGCCCTGAACCAGCGGGCCGCGACCGCCGCCCCCAGCACGCTGCCGGCCAGGCCGGTGCCCAGCCCGCTGAGCACGCCCCACAGTGCATACAGCTGCCCCTCCGTGCGAAGAAAAGCGCTGGCCAGGAAAGCGGCCGCCACCAGCAGCAGGCCCAGGCTCGCCACGCGGCGCGGCCCATGCCGGTCCATCAGGTAACCGCTGAGCGGAGCACCCAGCCCGAACAGCAGCAGCCCCACGCTGACCGCGCCACTCAGGGTGGTCAGCGTGAAACCGGTGTCGGCCTGCATGGGCTTCAGAAAGACGCCCGGCGCACTTCTGGCCCCTGCCGCCAGCAGCAGCACCACGATGGTCACGCCGACCGTCAGCCAGGCGCGGTTCATGCCGCCTTGCACGGGGGTCGGGGGGGTGGTCATGTCTTCAGACTATCTTGAGGGAAGGGCGGCCTGAGGATTCGTATGGAACGCTAGTGTGGTCTCATACGTAACGATGACTGATGCCGGTGGCCGTCCGTGCTGCGGGCATCTTCCCGAAACCGCCACCCACCCTCCTGGAGGAAAACACATGAGCATCCTTGACCGCCTGTCCCGCCTGCTCCGCGCCAACGTCAACGACCTGATCAGCAAGGCCGAAGACCCCGCCAAGATCATCGACCAGGCCCTGCGCGACATGCGCGGCGCGTACAGCGAAGCCCGCAGCGAGGTGGCCGAGGCCATGGCCCAGGCGGCCAAGTTGGAGCGCGAAGGCAACACCAACCGCACCCTGGCCGCCGAGTACGAGAAGAAAGCCGAGGAAGCCCTGCGCGGCGGCAGTGAAGACCTGGCCAGGGAAGCCCTGCGCCGCGCCCAGAACCACAAGGACCTGGCCCGCGGCTTCGACGAGCAGCGCGAGCGCCAGACTTCCATGGTCGACCAGCTCAAGACCCAGCTGCGCGCGCTGGAAGCCAAGATCGACGAGATGCAGAGCAAGCAGACCCTGCTGGCCGCCCGTCAGAAGACCGCGCAGGCTGGAGCCACGCTGGACAGGGTGAGCGGCTTCGACAAGGCGGGGGGGGCCATGGACGCCTTCGAGGACATGGAAGAAAAAGTCGCCGCGATGGAGGACAAGAACCGCGCCATGGGCGAACTGCGCAAGGAAAAGGACTTCGACGAGCAGCTCAAGGATCTGGGCCGCGACAAGGACGTGGACGACGCCCTGGCCGCCCTGAAGGCCAAGATCGGCCAGAACTGAGCCCGCCCGACCTGAACCTGAGCTGAAGAGTGGCCGTCCCGCGTGGACTGCCGCTTTTCTGTTGCCGGCTCTGTAGCCGGTGAGGCAAACCAGATTGCGCGCCATCACTCCTCCTCCTCTTGATGGACGCTTCATCACGGGAAACATGAAATCCTGACACAATGACAGCTATGTTGCGCGCTTCTTTTTTTCCGGGTCACGGTTGGCTGCTGCTGGGTCTTGCTGCGCTGCTGGGGAGTTGCGCCCCCCAGCAGGTGGCGCCGGGAACGGTGACGGCCAACACGAGTGCCAGCGGGGTGTCCTTTTACCCGTACCAGACCGGCCTGGTCTGGACTTACGTGCCCGAGGGCGAGGCGAACGCCACACCTTACGTGTTGCGGACGCTGGGGCCGACCATTTTTCAGGGGCAGAACGTGTACGCCACGCAACTCACCGGGCGCGGGGCCGAGCAGACCTGGTTCCGGAATTACGACGCCTCGGGCGTGAAACTGCTGGGCTTCACCAAACCGGGCGTAACGGTCACGCTTGACCCGGCCTGGCAGGAAGCGCCCGCCACGACGGCCTGGAAGGTGGGCCTGCACTGGGAAGGCAGCAGCAAGGTGCAGGTGATCATGGAGGGCGGCAAGGTGGCGGCCTCCGGTACCCTGAAGTACCAGTACGACGTGCAGGATCAGCGGCAGGTGAAGGTGGGCAGCGCGACCTACAACGTGTTCGTGGTGACGCGCCAGATCAGTGACGACGTGGGCGGGCTGTTCCCGGCGGCCCAGCAGTACTGGTTCGCCCCCTTCGTCGGGGACGTGCGAACCCCTGAGGCGCTGCTGCTGACCGCCAAGAATTTCGAGGTGAAACGGTGAACGAGACCACGCCGCTGCTCGACCGCGTGAAGTCCCCGCGTGACCTTAAACGCCTGTCCCGCGAGCAATTGCCGCAACTGTCGCAGGAGGTGCGTGACGAGATCGTGCGGGTGTGCTCGCAGGGGGGCCTGCACCTGGCCAGCAGCCTGGGGGCCACAGACGTGATCGTGGCGCTGCACTACGTGCTGAATAGCCCGCGTGACCGCATTCTGTTCGACGTGGGCCACCAGGCCTACGCGCACAAGATCCTGACCGGGCGGCGCGAGCAGATGCCCACCATCAAGAAGGAAGGGGGCCTCTCGGGCTTCACCAAGGTCAGCGAATCCGAGCACGACGCCATTACCGTGGGGCACGCCAGCACCAGCCTGGCCAACGCCCTGGGCATGGCGATGGCCCGCGACGCGCTAGGCCAGGATTACCACGTGGCCGCCGTGATCGGGGACGGCTCGCTGACCGGCGGCATGGCGCTGGCGGCCCTGAACACCATCGGGGACATGAACCGCAAGATGCTGATCGTTCTGAACGACAACGAGATGAGCATCAGCGAGAACGTGGGGGCCATCAACAAGTTCATGCGCGGCCTGCAGGTGCAGAAGTGGTTTCAGGAGGGTGAGGGGGCCGGAAAGAAGGCGGTGGAGACCATCAGTAAACCGCTGGCCAACTTCATGAGCCGCGCCAAGAACAGCACCCGGCATTTCTTCGACCCGGCCAGCGTGAACCCCTTCGCGGCGATGGGTGTGCGCTACGTCGGCCCGGTCGACGGCCACAACGTCGAGGAACTGGTGTGGCTGATCGAGAGGCTGGTCGACCTGGACGGACCCACCATCCTGCACGTGGTGACGCGCAAGGGCAAGGGCCTGCCCTACGCCGAGGCCGACCCCATCTACTGGCACGGCCCGGCCAAATTCGACCCGGACACCGGCGAGTTCAAACCCAGCAGCGCCTACTCGTGGAGCGCCGCTTTCGGGGACGCAGTGACGGAACTGGCCCGCCAGGACCCCCGCACCTTCGTCATTACGCCCGCCATGCGTGAGGGCAGCGGCCTGGTCGAGTACAGCCGTCAGCATCCCAATCGTTACCTGGACGTGGGCATTGCCGAGGAGGTCGCCGTGACCACCGCCGCCGGCATGGCCCTGCAGGGTCTGCGGCCCATCGTGGCGATCTACAGCAGTTTCCTGCAACGCGCCTACGATCAGGTTTTGCATGACGTGGCCATCGAGCACCTGAATGTCACCTTCGCCATCGACCGCGCCGGGATCGTGGGCGCGGACGGCGCGACACACAACGGTGTGTTCGACCTGAGTTTCCTGCGCAGCATCCCCGGGCTGCACATCGGCCTACCCAAAGATGCCGCCGAACTGCGTGGCATGCTGAAGTGGGCACAGGAGCACGCCGGGCCCTACGCCATCCGCTATCCGCGCGGCAACACCGAGAAAGTACCGGACGGCACCTGGCCGGCCATCGAGTGGGGCCGCTGGGAACGCCTGAAAGAAGGCGACGACGTGGTGATTCTGGCCGGTGGCAAGGCGCTGGAGTACGCCCAGAAGGCCGCCTGGAACCTCCCCAATGTCGGGGTGGTCAACGCCCGTTTCGTCAAACCGCTGGATGAGAGCCTGCTGCGCGAGGTGGCCGAAAAAGCCCGCGCCATCATCACTGTGGAGGACAACACGGTGGTGGGCGGCTTCGGCAGCGCCGTGCTGGAGGCCCTGAACCGAATGAACCTGGACGTTCCGGTGCGCGTGCTGGGCATCCCGGACGAGTTCCAGGATCACGCCACCGTCGAGAGCGTGCATGCCCGCAGCGGCATCGACGCCGCCGCCATTCGCACCGCGCTGGCCGAACTAGGCGTGGACGTGCCGGTGGGTGTGTAAACGAAGGGCGTCACCACTCACATGATGACGCCCTTTGTCGGCAGAAATTAGAGCGGGACGACGCAGGTTGCATTTACCCGGCTGCTGTCCGGGTTTATTTTTTCGGCTTTGATCTCAATTTTGGACAGCGCACCAGTAAACCCAGTTCCGAAACGTGCTATGAAATCCACTTCATAGGACGTCACGGTTTGAATGGGGTCATTCATGCTCCACAGGACTTGATGCGCTCCTTGCAGGCTGGAGTGGTCAAACAAACGGAAACTCTTGGCAGTTGGTGTGTAGCTGTACGTAAGGGTGGGGCTGGTGAAGTCGTAACTGCCGTCAGCCCGGATGGTAAAGCTGCAAGCTGCGCCTGCGGGGTTGGTTCCGGTATATGTTCCGGTCAGGCAGGCGCTGGCGCTGGGATCACTGCTTTGCGAGAGGACGGGGCAGGCGGCCAGTTTCGTTTGCAGGGCCGTGTTGCCTGTTCCGCCATTGCCGCCGTCTCCACCGCCGTTACCAGTACCTCCGCCGCCCCCGCCTCCGCAGGCGCTGAGTAGGGTGGCGAGGGTCAACATACTCAAGGTTATTTTCTTCATGGCAGACTCTCCTTTTTAGGGGAACGGGTAACATGCCGCTTTGCTTGTGGTCAACAGCGTCTTTCCCGTGTTCCGCTTTTAATGCCAGTCCGAGGTTAGCGGGTGTCCACTTGCATTTATAGTGGTTCGTGCAAGTCGTTAAAGGAGAGTGGAATGTGACGGACGCTGAACGAAACGTGCAAGTCGTTAAAGACTTCCGTGCGGCGCAGGTGTTGCTGGACAAGCCACAACTCTCGATTTTGCGGGCGTTCATGACACCGGGTGGTCAGACCATTAAGGCGGTGGCCGAGCAGCTTAGGCTGGATTTGAATAATGTTTACCGACGGGTACAGCGTTTCGAGCAACTGGGGTTACTGAAGGTCGTGGCGCACCAGAAACGCCGTGGGCGGGACGTGAAGGTGTACCGCGCAACAGCGCAGGAGTTCTTCATTCCAACAAGTCTTTACCCGTTGAACGAGTATTTTCTGGATTTGTTTCAGCCGTTCGCGGAGCGTTTTCGTTTGAATTACCACCGTATTTTCGAGCATTGCGAGAAGCCGGTGGGGGGCATTCTGGCGGGTCAACTGGCGTCGGGACATTTTTACGGCATGGCTGATCAGCAGATGCAGGTGTTCACGGATTACGGTGCTGACTCGCCAGCAGCGGTGTTTCACGGCACGGTGTTGCGGCTGGGCCGAACGGCAGCGCGGGAGTTGGAAGGGGAACTGTTCAATTTGCTCATGAAGTACACCGGGCAGCAGGAGGAAGACGGGCGGCCGCACGTGTTGACGGTGTTGTACCACCCGCAGTACATCGATCCGGAAAGTCAGTGATGTCCTGGCTCGGGTGACGCGCAGGGTATCTGGTGCGCGGTTGAGCGTTTATGCTGTGCTGTATCCGATGCTTTTCGTTATACTTCCCCAAGTTCTTTGAACTGAGTTCAATAATCCCGCTGTCTGTTGCCCAACAGCGCCCTGGAGGTTCCCGACTTGCTGCCCCTCTTTCACCAGATTGCCTTCCTGATTTTCGCCCTGATTGTGGGCGGCATTGGCGTATACGGCTTCTACCGCCTGTACCTGCGGATCATGCGCGGCGCGCCCGCCAGCGAGGCGCGTACCGACCATCTGCCTGGCCGCATCGGGTACGCGCTGGTCACCGCCCTGACGCAGGAGCGCACCTTCCGCCGCCGCACCGGCATCAGCATCCTGCACAGCTTCATCTTCTACGGCTTCACCTACTACCTGCTGGTGAACGTCATCGACGGGCTGGAGGGGTACTTTCACTTTTCCATCCTGAGCAGTCACCCGCTGGGCGCGGTGTACAACTTCCTGGCCGACCTGATGAGCTTCCTGGTGTATGTGGGCGTGGTCGGGCTGCTGATTCGCCGGCTGTGGACGCCCAGCAAACGGGATTTCCGCTTCACCGAGAAGACGCTATTGCATCCGCTGGTGCGGCAGAACTACATCAAGCGCGACAGCCTGATCGTCTCGGCGTTCATCCTGTTTCACATTGGGAGCCGTTTCGTGGGGAACGCCGCGAAAATGGTGGAGGAAGCCCGACTGCACGGTGGGTACGACATTCTGCAACCCTTCGCTTCAGGGACGGGCAGCCTGCTGTTCGGTGGTCTGAGTGACAGTGCCATTCACGCCATCCGTATTTTCGGGTTCTGGGGCGGTCTGGGCAGCATTCTGGCGTTCCTGGCGTACTTCCCGTTCACGAAGCACATTCACATTTTCCTGGCCCCCCTCAATTACGCGCTGAAACGCCCTGTCGGGAGCGGCGTGCTGCCGCCCATGAAGGGCCTTGAGGAAGCGATGGAGTCCGAGGAACCCAAACTGGGCGCCGAGAAGCTGGAAGAACTGGAATGGCCCCGATTGCTCGACGCCTATGCCTGCATCCAGTGCAACCGCTGCCAGGACGTGTGCCCGGCGAACGCCACCGGCAAGGCGCTTTCGCCCGCCGCGCTGGAAATCAACAAGCGCATGGAACTGAACGTCATCGCGTCGGGGCACAGTCCGTTCACGCTGAAACCCGTGCCGTTCGAGGCGGGGGCCAGCACCGCGCACCCGCTGCTGGAATTCGCCATCAACGAGGAAAGTGTGTGGGCCTGCACCACCTGCGGCGCGTGCATGCAGGTGTGCCCGGTGCAGGACGAGCAGATGCTCGACATCGTGGACATCCGCCGGCATCAGGTGATGGTGGCCGGGGAATTCCCGCAGCAACTCCAGACAGCGTTTCGCGGAATGGAACGCGCCAGCAACCCCTGGGGCATCAGCCGCGACAAGCGCATGGAGTGGGCCGAGGGCCTGAAGGTGCCCACCATCGACGAGAACCCCGAGCCGGACGTCCTCTACTGGGTGGGCTGCGCCGCCAGCTATGACCCCGGCGCGCAGAAGGTCGCCCGCAGTTTCGTGCAACTGCTGGACAAGGCTGGCGTGAACTACGCGGTGCTGGGCAAGAAAGAAGCCTGCACCGGCGACAGCGCGCGCCGCGCCGGGAACGAATTCCTGTACCAGCAACTGGCGCAGGAGAACGTGGAAACGTTGAACACGGTGGCCCCGAAGCTGATCGTGGCGACCTGCCCGCACTGCATGAACGCCATCGGCAACGAGTACCGGCAGATCGGCGGGGACTACCGCACCATCCACCACACCGAGTACCTGGAAACGCTGGTGGCCGCCGGGAAACTGCCGCTGGCGAACCTCGGCGACCACGTCACCTACCACGACCCCTGCTACCTGGGCCGCCACAACGGCGTGTACGACGCCCCGCGCACCCTGATTACCAGGATGGCTGGGGAAATCCTCGATCTGGAACGCCAGCGCGAGAACAGCTTCTGCTGCGGCGCGGGCGGCGCGCAGTTCTGGAAGGAGGAGGAAGAAGGCCGCGAGCGGGTGTCTGATAACCGTTTCCGCGAGATTCAGGCCCGGCTGGACAGTGCCGCCGAGCGCAGCGCCGATTACGAGAAGAATGGCCCCAGCGAGAAGGTGCTGGCGGTGGGCTGCCCCTTTTGCAAGGCCATGATGAACAGCACCCCCGAGAAGCAGAAACGCGACGACATCATCGTGAAGGACGTGGCCGAGCTCATGCTGGAAAGCGTGATGCGGGCCACTGGCGAGGAGGTTCTGCCCACCGGCCCCGAACCCGTCTCCCCCATTCACCAGCCCGAGTACGCCAGCGCCCCGAACGCGCAGATGCCCATGCACGTGACCGGAACGCACGCGGGTACGGGCGCCCCCGACGCCGTGGTTGGGCAGACGAACGCCGACTTCATCAACCAGCAACCCGGCAGCCCGGCGGGCAGCGGCACTCAGCACGAAGCGCAGGCCGAACACCCCGAGCAGGTCACGCAGCGCAGGGCCTGGAAGCCCAAAGGGGGCGATGATGTGGTCACGCCGCCCCCTGCGCCCGCTACGGACGGCGAGTCCCCGGCCAGAAAAGCCTGGCAACCCAGGGGAGCAGATGAGGTCAGCGCCACGCCCACGCCAGTCACGCCTGCCGCGGCTGCGCCCCAACCACCTGCACCGGAGGCTGCCCCGGCGCGGAAGGCCTGGAAACCCAAAGGGGCAGATGACGTGAGCGCCGCTGTGGTGTCGCCGGAAACGGCCCCGGCCGCCGCTCCCTCTGCCGACACTTCCACCCGCAAAGCCTGGGCTCCGAAGGCCAAGAGTGATGACGTAAACGCCGCTCCCGTCACGGAGGTGGACGCCACCCCGGCCGCACCCGCCACGGGTGAAGCGCCGGCCCGCCAGGCCTGGAAGCCAAAAGCGAAAGCGGAGGACGCGACTGCTGCACAGCCCACACCAGTCGTGACCACACCCGCAGCCCCTACTGCCGCATCGACGGCGGAGTCAATAACGGAGGCGACAGGTGAGCGGAAGAAATGGACTCCGAAAGCCCCAGCTACCGACGAAACCGCTCCTGCGAGTGCCGCTCCAGTGGTCACTGCCCCTGCCGCCGAACCCGCCAACGTGACCCCGGCAACAGCCCCAGCAGGCGAGCGTCCCAAGTGGCAACCGAAGAAACCGGCAGACGCGACTGCACCTATCCAGACTGCTCCAGCGCCTGCCAACGCCGACCTGGCCCCCATCACCGAGCACGTTTACCTGGAGCAGGCGGGTGAGAACGCGCTGGAGCAGGGGGCCGCAGCCACGGCCGACCCGGCGGCCCCCCCGGCACAATCCCCGACCAACCCGGACACGGGCCGCAGGAAGTGGACACCCAAGAAACCCTCTTAACTTCCTTTCCCCAACCCCGCTCCGCCTGCAAAAAGCTGGGCGGGGCGCTCTTTTTATGGCTTTGGCCACGTTCGCCCTACGTATGGCCCACGGCGATCTCCTGCGTGAATTTGGGAGCATCATCCACAGGCCCTCCGCGCCCGACAGAACAGTCTTTTCCTGCCTCTCCTCCGTTCGGAAAAACAGCTTGGAGTCCAATTCTATTTTTCAAAGCCGTATTATTCCCTAATGACCATCGCCATCGTCACGGACTCGACCAGTGACCTGAGTCCAGAAGTCGCCGCCCGGCACGGCATCACTGTCGTTCCGCTCTATGTGCTGTTCGACGGCAAAATGCACCGGGACGGTCTGGACATCAACTCGGCCGAATTGATTCAAGGCATTAGGGGCGGGAAGAAACTGCCCAGCACCTCGCAACCCAGCCCGGCAGAGTTTGCGGCGACTTACCGCGAGGCGCTGCAGCACGCCGAGAAGGTGCTGAGCATTCACATCAGCGGTCAGCTGTCCGGCACGGTGGGCAGCGCCCGGCTGGCCGCGCAGGAGTTCGGTGAGCGGGTCACGGTGGTGGACAGCCGCACGGTAAGCCTGGGCCTGGGCATGCAGGCGGTGCGGGCCGCGCAACTGGCCGGGGCGGGGCAGAACGTGAGGGACATCGTGGCTGCCCTGGGGCAACTGGCGCAGCAGTCGGATTTCCGGTTCACGGTCGGCACGCTGGATTTCCTGAAGGCCAACGGACGGATCGGCGGGGCCACGGCGCTGCTGGGGGGCCTGCTGAACATCAAGCCCATTCTGGTGGTGAAAAATGGCCGGGTGGAGGCCGGCGGGCGCGCCCGCGGATCCAAAAAGGCGGTGCAGGACATCGTAGATCACACGCGCAAGTACGCCGAGCAACACGGTGGGGCGCGGGTGGCGTTCCTGAGTACGGTGGAAGGCGAGGGGCTGCTTGAGGACATCCGTAGCGGCTTGCAGGGCGTGAATTTCAAGGATTTCGGCAGTTTCCAGATCGGGGCGGTGGTGGCCACCCACGCCGGGCCGGGCGCGGCGGGTGTGGCGCTGCAACCCCAGAGCGTGTAAGTGCCGGGGCATGCACCACGGCGGCTGTGTCCCGCCGTTCTGGTCATGCTGGCCCTGGTGGCCTGCCAGGGCAAGCCAGGCGCGGCCAGTTCCGGGCCAGAGGTGACTTTGAAACGGGCCTCGGTGGCCCAGAATCCGGTGACACAGGCCCAGGCGTCAGAAGATAGAACCACGCTAAGGCCTGGGGGCTGCCTGCCGGACGCGCCCCGCGTGCCGAAAGCGCCGGCGCCGCCCTTTGCGCTGAGTGGCCGCCTGGGGCTCTGGGTGGCGCAGGTCGACCCGGTGACCCTGAACGTCATCAGGGCGGTGGGCACCAATCCGGACAGCGAATTTCCGCTGGCCAGCACCTACAAGCAGGCGGTGTTGTGGGCGCTGCTGAAAAAGTTCGATCAGGGGGAGGTCTCGCCCACCGAGCGTTTTGACGTGACCCGCAGCAACCAGAGCCTGGGCGCCTACCCGTTTGACGGCACGACCATCCGTGACCTGTCCACGCGCATGATTCAGTGGAGTGACAACACCGCCACCGACATCATTCACCGCCGGGTGGGGCTGCAAAGCGTGCAGGACATCGCCGACCATCTGGGCCTGTGCAGGTCGCGCCTGATCATGCCGACCCGTAACTGGTGGGTCATGGAAGCGGGCCTGTCGGACACCTTCAACGGCACTGGCCGGTGGGTCACGGCCACCGGCGAGGAACGCGCCCGGCTGGCCACCCTCATCGACGAGGATGCCCGCCAGTACCGTTCCGACTTTATTCAGCGCAAACTGGACGGCTACTTCGACCACCGCTATCAGCCCGCAGACGACCTGAAGACCCACAACCTGAGTACCCCTTACGAGTTCAGCACCCTGCTGGCGCACGAGTACCTGAACCCCGGCCTGAGCGCCCGGGCGGTGAAGTGGCAGCGCGACGTGGCGCAAAAAGGGTTCGGACGCTACGCCCTGAAAGCGCAGGCGGCCGGGAACGTCGCGTGGTTCGGCGGGAAGGGCGGGAACGGCTGGCGCATCCTGACGTACAGCGGGTACTTCCAGACGAAAGACGGCCGGCACGTCGTGTACACCTTTATGCAGCACGGCGCGAACGAGACCTACACCATGCCAAACACCCGCCGGGCCTTCGCCTGGATCAATGCCGGGATCGACGCGGTGATCGGGGTGCAAACCCCGCGGCCCAAAGTGACCGTACCGAAGGAACCCGTCCGGCCCGGCAGCGACGCGGCCAGGGCCAAAGCCGCCGCCGTGAAGGGCGCCGCAAAACCCCTGCCGAGCTCGCCGCAACCCTGAGTGACCGCCACCCTGGGCCGCGGCGATTCAGGGGAAAAGTTCAGGCGGAAATGGTCTGGGTGACGCGATCCAGTTCCGCGGCGATGGCCTGATCCAGCAGCGGGCGGGCCACGGCGTAAGGCTCGTTCACGGTGGCTCCGGCAGCGGGCACATGACCGCCACCGCCCAGCGCCACCGCGATGTTCTGGGCGCTCAGGCCGCCGCGTGACCGCAACGAGAATTTCACGCGCTCGCCGTAATCCTTGATCATCACCGCCAGGCGGCTGCCCTCGGCGCTGCGCAGCAGGCTGACGTAGGATTCCACGTCCTCCCAGCTGGCGCTGGCGCGTTCCAGCATGGCCTGATCCACGCGGGCCAGGATGACCTGACCGTCGTGCCTGAATTCCAGGGTGCCCAGCACTTCGCGCAGCAGCAGGTAATAGGAACGCGAATGCTGGCGCAGGTTGTCGGTCAACCAGCCCATGCGCGCTCCGTACCCGCGCAGGCGGGCCGCTGTCAGGAAGGTGTCGGGTGTCACGCTGTCGAAGGTGAAGTTGCCTGTGTCGGTCAACATTCCCAGCATCAGGGGGGTGGCGATGTCCTCCGTCCAGGCCACGCCCAGGGCGTCCACCACATCCGCGACCATCATGGCGGCGGCGGGTTTGGTCGGGTCGACCACGCCGGCGGTGGCCTTACGAGTGTTGGTGCCGTGGTGATCGATGTTCACGACTGGCCCATTGAAGCTTCCCACGTCCGCGCCCGCCACCCGCGGGAAGTCGTTGTTGTCCACATCCAGTACCACCAGCAGCGCGTCGGCAGGCCACTGTTCCAGGTTGCCAATAAGCTCGCCGGGTTGCGGCAGGAAAGTCAGGTAACGGGGCACGTCCAGCGCCGCGACCACGGTCTTGCCCAGGGAGCGCAGGGCGCGGGTCAGGCCCAGGACGCTGCCCAGCGCGTCACCGTCCGGGTTTTCATGCGCCAGGACGACGATGGGGCCGGGGTGGTCGAGAAGGCAGCGGGCCACATGCTGCACATCCTGAAGGTAATCAGGGGTGCCGGAATTCTGGGCTGTCATTCTCAGCAGTATAGGAGGTCTAATGAGAGTCGCCTTACGCATATGAGAAAGATGGGGCAGGCGCGCTATGCTGGGCGGCGTGCCCCTGCGTCTGAACCTGGCCGCCCTGACCGAGGCGGAACTGCTGGCCCTGTACGGCCCGGCCGGGGTGCAGGCTCGCTTTCCAGAAATTTCACGCGCCCGCTTGCAAGGCCAGCCCATTCTGAACGGCGAGGTGCCACCCACCCTGATGCTGGAGGACACCCACCTCACCTCGCAGGCCCCTGGCGCGACCCCCCAGCAGAGTCTGGCGCTGAAACAACTGCACGCGGCCCTGCTGGAAACCGGGGCGCTCGCAGACGCGACTTTCCTGCTGCCGCCCACCCATGAACGGGCCTTCCTGCGGGCCTACGTGCTGGGCGAAACGGCCATCTGTGTGCGCTGGCTGGAGTTGCCTGCCCCACCCCGCCAGGCCGATCCGGCCTTGTTCATGCTGACCTGGCTGCGCGACCGGGCCAGCGGCGTGGCCTGCGTCCTGACCACCACCGCCCACGCCCCGGCGCCAGCCTACAGCGAAGAGGTCGACCTGCACCTGCATCCCGAGGCCGATGTGCCGGAGTTGCTGCGCCTGCACCGCCAGCACGTCAACCGGCACGGCAAACCCCAGAAACTCGCCGCCGCGCAGGGCTGGCGCAAAATCTGGCAGGCCCTCCACGATCTGAACCTTCGCTCCTGGCAGCGCCGGGGCGTCTTGGTGGAAGTCGAGGAATAAGCCTTCACGCCCTCCGAAACGGCAGGGGTTTTAGACACCGGCCTGACCACGACCGGCTGTCTGGGGAAGAATGGCGGGTATGACGGCGCAGCAACGGCATGTGGCATTCGACTGGGGCGGGGTGTTCACGGTGGGGACGTTCGACGGCCGCAGCACGCAGAATATGGCGGACAGGTCAGGCGTCAGCGTACAGCGGGTGCGCGAGAGTTACTTCCGGCACGTGCACCAGCTGGAGGTGGGCACGTGGGGTCTGCCACAATTCTGGGAGACGCTGCAGGCGGAAACCGGCATGTCCTTGCCGTACCATGAATTCGAGCCGCTTTACCTGGGCAGCATCCAGGACAACAGCCCCATGTACGCCACCCTCGAGCAGTTGCCCCGGCAGGTGCGGGTGGGCCTGCTCAGCAACAATTACCCGGTGGTCAGTGACCACCTGCGCCGCGACCCGCGGTTCGCGCGGTTTGACGCGCTGGTGTTCAGCAACGAAATCGGGTACAAGAAGCCCACGCCCGAGGCTTTCGCGGCCCTCCAGCAGGCCATGGATTTGCCGGCCGGCCAGGTTGCCTTCGTGGACGACGTGCAGGAGAACATCGACGCCGCCAACGCTTTCGGCTTTCAGGGCCTGCTGTACCACCACGACCGGCACGCGGAATTTCAGGCCACCCTGCGGGAATGGCTGGCCCTTTAAACAAACCTCACCCGTGGCAGGCTCGGGGGGCGCACACTGACTCTCATGCTAGATAACATCCTGAACACCGTGAAGAAAGGCGCCGAGAAAGTCCAGCGTCGCGGCGAGGAAGTGGCGCAGATCGCCCGCCTGAAAATGGAGATCTTTCAACTGACCCGCGAACTCGACGGGCACTACGCCCGCCTGGGCCGCGCTTACCACGACGGGAAGCCCGTGGATATCCTGTCCGGCATCCGCGAGGACATCCGGCACACCGAAGACGAAGTCAAGGGCCGCGAGCGCCTGATCACGGAACTGGGCGACACGCCCGACCCGCGACCCGACAGCACCAGCATCGAGAAAGTGGAGACGGCCCCTTCGACATCCGCCAGCCCCTCATTTCCGGGAACCGGCGAAATCGCTGGCAGCACCTCTTCCAGCAGCGCCCATCCCAACAGCACGCCGTCGGGCACTCCCCCCGCCAGCACCACACAGTCGACGGCCTCGCAGCCCAGCACCGGCAATCAGCCGCCCTTCACCAACAGCACCGACGAAACGCCGCGCTGAGTCGAGCAGTATGACAAAGCCCCCGGTTTCAGCGCTGAAGCCGGGGGTTTTATTGAAGGATGCTCCAGAGAGCTAAAAGGGGTAAGAGCGAGGAAACCGGTGCAGATGGATCATTGATGACCTGCAACAGCGAAAATCAGTTCAAAGAGCGCCAGGCACAATTCAAACAGCCCAGCGCAGGGACAGCATCACGGGGCTGGCTTCGCCTGGTTCACGAAGCAGGCTGGCTTCGCCTGGTTCACGAAGCAGGCTGCCGCCCACCTGTGGTTCCGACTCAGCCCTCGCCGATGCGCCAGGTGCTCAATGGAATTTGCGTCCCAGGAAGCAGGGAACGTCTTAAAGTGACGACGTTGAGCATGTCGTCATCGATGGCCCAACGCTCCACCGCTACCGGCGGGCTGACGTGCCGTTTGATGTACTTGCCCACCTTGTGGTGCAGTTCCCTGCGTTCACCCTGGTATTCGACCACGATGGATTTTCCCTGATGGGCCAGAAACCGGATCGTCTTCTCCCGACCATGATGCATTTCATCAGCATGCACCGCCGGGTCATCGTTGGTAATTATTTTGCAGTGTCACGAACTTTACGTTCGGCTCATGTTGAATCATCTTCGCTTTGCCTTTCCAGGGCGGTCTTCCCCCGCTCGTCTACGGGATGTCGGGCAGGCATGCCGAATAAACCTTTAAGCGACTTTCATGTCACGGGACACCTCCTGAAATTTAGTGAAACCAGCTTCACTCCAGCCGCCGCCAGGTGTCAGGCCTAGATCGCTTGAACCCGATCACTGTCTCTACATGCTTGGCCGACTCCGAAGCATTTTGCCAGGCATATCTCGTCTCATTCCGAACCGGACATTCACTTTCTCGCCTGAGGGCCAGTGGGCACGGTTGAGAGCGAATCTGGGGCCTCCTGAACCGGGCCGCCCCTATGATGGCTGGGATGACACCGCCTGTTGATGTGTGTTCTGAATCTTTTCTGCCTGGGAGGCCAAGCATGACCCGAACTCAAATGATCTGTCCTCAAGAAGCCCGCTGCACAGGGGAAACAAGCCTATGAAAACCGTTCCGATCATCTCTCTGGCGCAGGCCGCGCAGTTTGTGAAGGACGGGCAGACGCTTCTGGTGGGCGGGTTCGGCATGACCGGCAACCCGGTACACCTGCTGCACGCGCTGGCCGACCTGCCCACCAAAGACCTGACGTACGTGGCGAACAACGTGGGCGAGGCTGGCATCGGCGGCGGAAAACTGCTGCGGCAGGGGCAGTTGAAAAAGGCCATCGGTTCGTTTTTCACCAGCAACCGCGAGGCCGTGCAGGCGGCGCAGGCGGGGAAACTGGAGGTGCAACTGATCCCGCAGGGCAGCCTGGCGGAAGCGCTGCGCGCTGGCGGGGCGGGCATCGGCGGGTTTTACACGCCCACCGCCGCAGGAACGGTCATTGCCGGGGACGCCGACGTGCGGCACCTGAACGGTCAGGACATGATCTTCGTGCCGGGCCTGCGCGGGGACGTGGCTTTTCTTCGTGCCTGGCGGGCCGATACGGCCGGGAACCTCCAGTACCGCCTGACCGAGCAGAACTTCAACCGGGCCATGGCCACCGCGGCGGATCTGGTCATCGTGGAAGCCGAGGAGATCGTGCCGGTGGGCGACATTCCTCCGGAACAGGTGCACACCCCCGGCCTGTACGTGGATTACCTGGTGGAGGCGAAACTCACGCCGGAAGATCTGGGATCGAGCGCGGACGTCAAGGGCAGCAGCAAGAAAGTGGACGAAGCCCGCCTGAACATGGCCCGCCGAGCCCTGCAGGAACTGCGCCCCGGTGACGTGGTGAACCTCGGCATCGGCATTCCCACGCTGGTCGCCGACCTGATTACGCCTGAGCACGGCCTCAACCTGCACACCGAGAACGGCATGCTGGGCGTCGGCCCGGCCCCTGAGGACGGTGGCGCGATGGATTTCCCGGTGAATGCCGGAAAAATCCCGGTCACGGCCCTGCCGGGGGCCAGTTACTTCGACAGCGCCGACAGTTTCGCCATGATTCGCGGCGGTCACGTGGACGTGGCGGTGATGGGCGGCTTGCAGGTGGACGAGCACGCCAACCTGGCCAACTGGGCCGTGCCCGGCAAACCCCTGCTGGGCGTGGGCGGAGCGATGGACCTGGCGAGCGGCGCAAAGAGACTGATCGTGACCATGGGGCACACCGACCCGGACGGCACACCAAAAATTGTGCCGGACTGCACTCTGCCCCTCACGACGCGCGGCGCGGTGAACGTGATCATCACGGATAAAGCCGTGTTCGAGTTCGTGGATGGTGTGCTGACCCTGACGGAACTGATGCCCGGGGCGACCCTTGAAGAAGTCAGGGCGACGACCGGCGCGAAATTCAACGAGCAGCTCAGGAATTAAAAACAACTGTGCAGAATCGCCGCCCCATCCCGACGCGAGGCTGAGGCCCAGAAGGTCACACCCCGGAGCACCGTGCAGGTTCCGTTCCTGCTGGAGCTCAGGTTCATCCACACCAGAAAATTTCAGATGCTCGACGACCCGAATCCAGAAGCTGACCTGTCAGTTTCCAATGTGCCGCTTCCCGCATTTGATTAGCAGCTTCCGGGCGAAAAAGGATAGGCGCTTCGGGTGAAAATGAGAAAACAGGCCGTGTCAGGGCCTGTTTTTCTGTTGAACGGATCGAGGTTCAGGCGGGCGTGGGCGTTTCGTTCTCCTGCACGGCGGGCGCGGGTTGTTTGCCGCTGCCGCGAATGGTGATCACGGGAACGAAGAACATCATGATCAGGCCAGCCAGAGCGAACCACACCGCGTCACCGAACATTTTCGTGATGCTGGCAGTGAAACCTTCCTTCATGCCCCTGGTGACCTGAGCGGCGAGGGTTTTGCCTTGCTCGTCGAACCTGGTTTTGATGGTGGCGAGCGCCTGGGTTTTCGCCTGACCGTACACCGTGTCCTCCTGCGCGAGGATGCCCGCGGCGAACCGTTCAGCGACGGCAGCGGAACCTTGCGGGGTGGCGAAGGCCTGCGCGGGGAGGGCCTGCAGTTGCGTTTTCAGGGCGTCAGGCGTTTGCGGATTGGCGAGCATGGCGTTGCGTCCCGCTTCACCGGCAGACAGGGCTTTTTGAATGGCGGCGGCCTGTGCCGACAGCTTCTGGTGAACTTCGGCTCTCAGGCCGCCGGTAACCAGGGTCTTGAGTTCGGCGGGCAGTTGCGCGTTGGCTTTGATGGCGGCCTGCGCCTTCGCGTCGCCATTCATGGCCTGCTCGATCAGCGCGTACTGCCCTTCCATGGCGGTCTTGATTTTGGCTTCCACGCCGCCGCCACTTCCGGCGGTTCGCATGGCTTTCATGTCGATGTTCTTGCTGTCGAACGCCGTGCCGGGCATCGCGGGCAGGTGCTTGGGGAGTTCGGTGTGCAGGCCGTTCATCAGCAGCGTGCCGAAAATGGCCGCGCCGATCGTGCCGCCGATCTGCCGGAAAAACTGGCTGCTGCTGGTGGCCGTGGCCAGTTGCCCCAGACTGACGCCGCTCTGAATGGCGATGGTAAAGAGGCTCTGGGCCGGGCCGAGGCCCATGCCGACCAGGAACATGCGCCAGTACAGATCCAGCAGGTGACTGTCGGGTTTCAGGCTGGTCAGCGACCAAATGCCAATGACCAGAATGACGCCCCCGCCGATCATCCAGGGTTTGTACTTGCCGGTGCGGGCCACGATCTGCCCGGCCACGATGCTGGTCACGATCAGGCCCAGCATCAGGGGCAGCATGCTGGTGCCGCTCTTGGTGGGCGACACACCCAACACCATCTGCATGTACAGCGGCAGGAACATGATCACGCCGAAGAAGGCCATGTTCAGGATGAACGAGGCGACGTTGCCCACCGTGAAAATAGGGATGTTGAACAGGCTCAGCGGAATGATCGCGTCGGGCGTGCGGCGCTCGACCAGCACGAACAGAATCAGGCTGACCACGCTGCCGGCGAACAGACTCAGGATGGTGGCACTGTTCCAGGCGTAGGTGGTGCCGCCCCAGGTGAGGGCCAGCAGCAGGGGAATGGTGGTGGTCAGAATCAGCAGGGCGCCCAGCACGTCCACTTTGCCGCCGCTGCGGCGCGACAGGCTGGGCATCTTGGCGATGATCATAAAGAGCGCCAGCAGGCCCAGCGGCAGGTTGGCATAAAACGTCCAGCGCCACGAGAACTGATCGGTCAGGAACCCGCCGATGACCGGGCCGATGACGCTGCTGAGGCCGAACATCGCGCCGAACAGCCCGCCGAACTTGGCGCGCTCGGCCGGGTTGAACATGTCGCCCAGGATGGTAAAGGCGATGGTGATGAGCGCCGCCGCGCCCAGGCCCGCCACGGCCCGCGCCGCGATCAGCTGGTTCATGCCGCCGCCCAGGAACTGGCCCAGCCACGGCTCGCCGGCAATACCGCACAGCGCCGAGCCGACCAGGAACAGCACCACACCGAACACCAGGATGGGCTTACGTCCGTACAGGTCGGACAGTTTTCCGTAAATAGGCACCATGACCGTGCTGGCCAGCAGGTAGGCGGTGGTGACCCAGGTGTACAGGTTGAACCCGTTGAGTTCTTCCACGATGCGCGGCATGGCCGTTCCCACGATGTTCTGCGAGAGCGCGGCCAGCAGAAAGACGACCATCAGGCCGATCAGGGTAATTCGTTTTTCCTGTTCCGTGAAGGTGTACGGCGCAGGAGCGCCTGGGGTAGGTTCAGAGGGTGCGGTCATGGGGTCTCCTGCTCGGGCTTGAGCTGATCGGGGCTGGATTGATCTGCATGGGGTTGATCGGCGGTCAGGTCTTCCAGGGTGCGCATGGCGTCCAGCAGCGCCGCGAGTTTCTGCGGGGGAAGGTATTGCAGCCGGGCGCGGCTGACTTCACCGATGAGTTGCGTGCAGCCCTCCACGGCGGTCTGTCCCGCCGGCGTGACGGACAGCAGCGTGCGCCGCGAGTCGTGCGGGTCGATCTGCCGCTCGATGAGCCCCTGCGTGTGCAGGCCGTCCAGGTAACGGCTGAGTAAGGTAGACGGCATATCGAGGTTCTCCGCAATCTGCTTGGGGTACACCCGGCCGTGCCGGATGTTTTGCAGAATGAAGTACTTGCGGATATCCAGGCCGTACTGCTCGGCAATCAGGGGCTGCACGCTCTGCTTGATGCGGCGGTTGAGTTTCCACAGCCCACCCATGAATTTCAGGGTTTCCTCGGCGGTCAGGTCAGTCATGGTGGATGAAGTTGGGGGCATGGCGTTCACCGGACGATCAGTACGTCCACCGGCGAGGCGTGGCTGACCATGTCCGACACGCTGCCGGCCAGCGCGGCAGTCCAGGCGCTCTTGTGCTTGCGGCCCAGGATGATCAGGTCGGCGTTCTGCTCCTGCGCCACCTGCACAATCGCGTCGGCGGGTTTCAGGGCGGGAACCAGGTGGGCATGCACGTCAAGGCCGGCCGCGCGCAGGTCGGCGGCAGCCCGCTGAAGGTACGCTTCGCGCTGGGCGTAGTCGTCCTGTTTGGCCTGACCCTCGAACATCTCCCCGCCCGCAAAGGCGGTGGCGACGTTCATGAGGGGGGAGGCGGCCTGCGGCACCACCGCCACGAGGTGCAGGGTGGCGCCCACGCGCCTGACGATGCGGGCGGCGCGGGCCACGGCCACCAGCGAGTGTGGCGCGCCGCCGGACGCCACCAGGATCGTCCGGTAATCGCGCAGAGATTCAGAGAAAAGTTCCGACATGCGGACTACCCTAGCGCAGTAGTTTACTTTGGTCAACTATTTTCAATGAGCACCTGTTGATGGAAGGGAAGGGTCAACGAACCCCGGCGGCTCAGGATTCGATATCCCGCTGCGTGGGCAAATGCCCGTATCCAGCCGGGCGGGATACGCGCAGACTGGCGACCTGCACGGCAAACGACGTGGCCTGGGCGATGGTCTGGCCGTGTGCCAGGGCAGTCGCCAGAGCGCCGTTGAAGGTGTCGCCCGCGCCCACGGTGCTGACCACCTCCACCTGTGGGGCACCGAATTCACGGAAACCCTCGGCATTCAGGAGAAGGGCACCCCGACCCCCCCGCTTCAGAATCACGTTCTTCACGCCCTGTTCAAACAGCCTGATGGCCGCAGCATGGGCGTCCTTCTCGCCGGTCAGGGTCACGGCTTCGTGCTCGTTCGGCGTCAGGATGTCCACATCCGCCAGCAACTGGGGCGGCAAGACTTCTGTGGCGGGCGCGGGATCGAGGATCACCACTACGCCTGCGGCCCTGGCCCGTCGCGCCGCCTCCACGTTCACGGGCAGGGGAATTTCCAGTTGCAACAACAGGACTTGCGCGCTGTGCAGAGCGGCACTCAGGGCACTCAATTCCGCCTCGCCCACCCCCTGATTCGCGCCGCCATGCAGGGTGATGGTGTTCTCGCCGTCCGGCGCCACGTGAATGTAAGCCTGACCGGTCGCCACACCGCCCTGCACCCGCACCGCCGCCACGTCCACGCCGCTTGCCGAGAGCGCGGAGCGCATGACCTCTCCGGCTTCGTCGGCGCCCACGGCGCCCAGCATCACTGTTCTGGTTCCCAGCGCCGCACACGCCGCCGCCTGATTCGCGCCCTTGCCGCCCGGCTGGCGTTCCAGGCTCACGGAGTGCATGGTCTCCCCCACCCGGGGCAGGTGCGGCACCCGCAAAATCAGGTCGAGGTTCAAACTGCCCAGTACCAGAACGCCAGGGGAAGTCATGCCTTTACCCTAACAAGTCAGCAGAAACGTACGTCATCTGGCCCATGTCTGCCGACCATGAGTTGGCGTTCTCGCTGGGCGAGGGCTCCCCGCTGGCCCGTGTCTACGGGCTGGACGGGCAGGTCTTAGTGCTGGGCACAGAGAAGAACACCAGCCTGCACCTGGCGGAGGCCAGAACCGGGCAACGGCCCGTGGTTCAGGTGGGCGCACCGCTGATGGTCAATGGCGGGCCGCAGTGGGTGACCTTCGAGGAAGGGGAATACGACGACACCACTTTTCCGCCCGTCAAGGCCGCTTTCGAAGCCAGCGGCGCGGTCACCGTTGGCCGGGTAGAATCAGCCACCGCGAAACTGATGTGGCAGCGCGCACTGGTGGATTTCGCCGTGAACTGTTGGCTGGCTGAAAAGTCAGCTTAGTTTCGCCTTGAACTCCTCGTACCCGAAAGTTTTCACGCGCTCGTAAGTACCGTCCGGGCGCAGGATGCCGATGTCGGGGTGCTTCACGCCGTTGAAGAAGGTGGTCTTGACCATGGTGTAGTGGATCATGTCGTCGAACACCACGCGGTCACCGATGTTCAGCGGGTGATCAAAGACGTACTCGCCCACCACGTCGCCCGCCAGGCAGGTCGTTCCGCCGATGAGGTAGTGGGAACCGGGCGGGGTGTCCACGGCCTCGCGGTGGTCGTCACTCGGCGGGTCGCCGGCGCCCAGGATACGCGGGCGGTAGGGCATTTCCAGCACGTCGGGCATGTGCGCCGAGACTGAAACGTCGAGCAGTACGGCGTCTTTCACGTTGTGCACCACGTCCAGCACACTGGACACCAGCCAGCCGGTCTGCCAGCCGAAGGCGCTGCCGGGTTCCAGAATGACGTGTACGCCCCACCTCTCGCGGAAGGCTTTCACCACCCGGATCAGGCGCGCCAGGTCGTACCCTTCACGGGTCATCAGGTGACCGCCGCCGAAATTGACCCACTGCATGCGGCCCAGATACTCCCCGAAGTTGCGTTCCACGACTTCCAGCGTGCGTTCCAGCGTGTCGGAATCCTTCTCGCAGAGGGTGTGGAAGTGCAGGCCGTCGATGCCGTCCAGCAGGTCTTCGCGGAACTCGCGCCGGGTCACGCCCAGGCGCGAAAACGGCCCAGCCGGGTTGTACAGGTCAGTCTCGACCTCGGCGTACTCGGGGTTGATGCGAAGGCCGACATGCAGCTGGCGCCCGGCGGCGCGGGCGGCCTGCACCTGCGGCCTGAAGCGCTGCCACTGACCAAACGAGTTGAACACCAGGTGGTCGGCCAGTTCCAGAATCTTCGGAAAGTCCTCGTCGCTGTAGGCCGGCGCGTACACGTGAACTTCGCCCTGCATCTCCTCTTTCGCCAGGATCGTTTCGTTCAGGCTGGAGGCGGTGGCGCCGGTAATGCCGTACTCGCGCAGGATCGGAAAGGCCGACCACATCGAGAACCCCTTGAACGCCACGATGATCTGCGCCCCGCTCTGCTTCTGCACATAATCGATGAGGCTCAGGTTGCGGCGCAGGCGCGATTCGTCCAGCACGAAGGCCGGGCTAGGAATCCCCGCCCAGTCCACGGCATTCACGTCGGTCACGGCGGGCAGGTGCAGGTCGGCAGGCAAAGCAGTCACGCGCTACAGGGTAACCGATCAGGCCGGCCTGACCTGTGACGCGATCCTGAACTCTGCTTTTCAACCCTTCTGCGGCCACCCCTTTAAGTGCTTGCCCTTCCAGAGAAAGCCACAGAAAGGCCGTGTTCCTGGTTGTCAGCGGAGTATTTTGAAGCTGCTCACGAAGGTTTTCATGGCGGGAAGCAGCGTCGCCTGCGACCCCAGCACGGTCGTTCCCGTCAGGATGTAAGCCTGCCGGCCCTTGACGGCGTAGGTCGCGTGAAAGTAGAGGGTGGCTTTTCCCTGACGCCCCTGGTAAATGACTTCATTGGCCGGCTGGCCGCCCAGGGTGGTGGCCCGCTGACTGAGAATCTTGCCGTCGGTCATGACGGTGTCCAGTTGCTTGAGGCTGAGGTCGTGGTACTTCTTCTGCGTGATACCCGCTGGCAGAGGCTGCACCAGCACATTCACATTAGGCTGAAAACTCGCCAGGGGTTTGGGCGCCATGAAGACGACGTTCGTGCCCGGGTAACTGGCCTGTTTCCAGCCTGCCGGCGCAGTGATGCTGAAGCCGTCCTTGGGACTGCTGAAGGTCACGGCATCAGCGGATGCCCCGAGCAGAAAAGCCAGCGCGGCCACACGTTTCCAGGTCATACCTCATGTTATACGCACCCCTCTCCGTTTCATGCCCACATTTCCGGAAAGGTTCCGCCCGACGTGTTCATCACGTGCAGGAAGGGAGGTTTTCCTGCGCCTGGTGTTTCACCGCTTGACCAGCTCTGGTCGATGTTCAGCTCCGAACAGGCCGGGGGCGACCAGAGTCCGGATGACCGAACTTCCGACGAGTGCCGCACTGTTCCGGCAGCGGCGCAGTTCGGCTTTACCCCGCGATGAAGCGCAGTGTTCCTTCCGGCACATCGTCGCCCTGCACCAGCGTGGGAACGACCGTGCTGGTGCTGAGTTCGGCGGCGTAACGCACGTCCTCCCCGAGCCCCAGGTTCGACAGGCGGGCGCCGTGAACGCTGCTGCTCAGGGCTTCCAGCGGGTTGCCGCTGTTGCGCCTCACCGTCAGGGCGATGCGGGCGCCGTCGTCGATGCTGAATTCCCCCAGCGCCAGCAGGTACTCGGCGATGACGCCGGCGGTGTACACGTCCTCCAGGCCCACGCGCTCGTCGGTGCCGGCGCACACGATGGCGACTTCCTCAGTGGCCTGCGCCCGGGCGCGGCGGGCGGCGGCGTGCGCGTTCGTGAGGGCCGCCAGGAACACGTGCTTGCCGGTCTGCGCGGCCACGTGCGACGCCCCGGTGCCGTTGGTGGTGTTCATGACCACCGTTTTTCCGGTGAAGTTCTGCGGCTGCGCTTCCACCGGGCTGTTCCCGAAATCGAAGCCGGGAATGGGTAGGCCGCCGCGTTCACCGCCCAGCAGGAACCCCTCGCCTTTTAACCCCAACGCCACTTCGGGCGTGCTGGTCAGGAGCAGGGCGTCCGCGCCGCGTTCCAGGTAGGTGACGGCGGTGGTGGTGGCCCGCAGCGTGTCGATGACTAGCACCACGTCCGGGTAATGCCCGTGCGGCAGCAGGTCGACGCGCAACCTCACTGCAAGGCCTCACGCAGGCGTTGCAGGCCCGCCCCCGCGCCGTCCGGGCCATATACGGCACTGCCGGCCACCAGCACATTCGCCCCCGCTTCCACCACGGCCCTGGCGTTCTCGGCGGTCACGCCGCCATCGACCTGCAAGTCTGCACCGCTGCCCAGTTCATCCAGCCAGCGCCGCACCGTGCGAATCCGCTCCAGGCTGTCCGGAATAAATTTCTGCCCGCCGAAGCCAGGGTTGACGCTCATCACCAGCACCAGATCCACATCGCCCAGCACGGGCTTAATCATGTCCAGCGGTGTGCCGGGATTCAGGGTCACGCCCGCCCGCTTGCCCAGTTCCTTGACCTGCTGCACGGCGCGGTGAATGTGCCTGGTGCTCTCCACCTGCACCGTCAGGCCATCGGCCCCGGCGTCCGCGAAGGCCTTCAGGTAACGCTCGGGCTGCTCGATCATCAGGTGAACGTCCATGTAAAGGGAACTGACGCGCCGCGCCGCCGCCAGGATCGGCAGTCCGAAACTGATGTTGGGCACGAACATCCCGTCCATCACGTCCACATGCGCCCAGTCCGCCGACTCGATCGCCTGTAATTCCTCGCCCAGCCGGGCAAAATCACAGGAGAGAATGCTGGGAGCCAGTTTCACGCGGGCCAGAGCGGATGATGGTGCGGTCACGGCGCAGATTCTAGCAAGGCCCTGAAAAAAACGAGAGCCTGCGGCCAGAACCGGCACTCAACTGAACCCATCAACTCCCCTGGGACAACGAAAGGGGCCGTGGGAGCCAAACTGATTCGCGCGCCTGGTCTGTTGATGGGCCTGTTGTTCGCCGCCTTTCAGGTTTTCGAGGCGCTTCGCCAAGGGGACGGATACGCTTCCGGTCTCCCCGCATGGTACTGGGCGGGCATCTTGGCAACAGTGGTGGTTGGTCTCGCGGGTGCGCGGCGGGCGTGTCCTATAGCAAGTCACTGGGGCTTCGGGTTCAGGTGGGCGGAGAGTGCGCTAGAATTCGGATCTCTCTTCATGTGGGTCAGTTTTATGGAAGGTCGTCTCGCGGGTTCCTGGCGGTGGCCGGCAGACTTGCTGCGGGTGGTTCTGTTGAGTCTCCTGCTTGCCGTCTTGACTGCCTCCCGCGCGCGGAACTGGCCTTAAGCCGCGGCAAAAGCCACCACTGTCACCCGCTCAGACACGAATTCCTTGACCGCAATGCAGGACGTGGCCTGCGTGTGGGTGGCACAATAAAGGGGTAACGGAGGTTCAATGCCATGAGTGACCTGAGCCAGTGGAAAGCCCTTGCCAGCAAGGACTTGAAGGGTGGCGACCCCTCGTCGCTGAACCGCGAGTTGCCCGAGGGCATCACCCTGAAAGCCCTGTATACCCGCGATGACCTGCCCGCCGGAGACGCCGCGGACACCCTGCCGGGCCTGCCGCCCTTCACCCGCGGCCCCCGCGCCACCATGTATGCGGCCCGCCCGTGGACGATCCGGCAGTACGCGGGCTTCTCCACCGCCGAGGAATCCAACGCCTTCTACCGCCGCAACCTCGCCGCCGGGCAGAAGGGCCTGTCGGTGGCGTTCGACCTCGCCACGCACCGCGGGTACGACAGCGACCACCCGCGCGTAGTGGGCGATGTAGGCAAGGCCGGCGTCGCCATCGACAGCGTGGAGGACATGAAAATCCTGTTCGACGGCATCCCCTTGAAGGACATGAGCGTGTCCATGACCATGAACGGCGCGGTGCTGCCCGTCCTGGCCGGGTACATCGTGGCGGGGCTGGAGCAGGGCGCGAAACTGGATGAACTGTCGGGCACCATCCAGAACGACATCCTGAAAGAGTTCATGGTGCGCAACACCTACATCTACCCGCCCGAGCCCAGCATGCGCATCATCGCGGACATCATCGAGTACACCGCGAAGAACATGCCACGCTTCAACAGCATTTCCATTTCCGGCTATCACATTCAGGAAGCCGGGGCGAACGCTGCGCTGGAACTGGCGTACACCCTGTCAGACGGCAGGGAGTACATCCAGGCCGCGCTGAAGAAGGGCATGAACATCGACGAGTTCGCGGGTCGCCTGAGTTTCTTCTTCGGCATCGGCATGAACTTCTACACCGAGGTGGCCAAGCTGCGCGCCGCGCGGCGGCTGTGGAGCGAGGTCGTGGAGGAGTTCGGGCCGCAGAAGCCCATGAGCAAGGCCCTGCGCACCCACTGCCAGACGAGCGGCTGGTCGCTGACCGAGCAGGACGCGTACAACAACGTCGTCCGCACGACCATCGAGGCGATGGCGGCCGTGTTCGGCGGCACGCAGTCCCTGCACACCAACGCCTTCGACGAGGCGATAGGCCTGCCCACCGACTTCAGCGCCCGCATCGCCCGCAACACGCAGCTCGTCATTCAGGAAGAGACCGGCATCACGAACGTCATCGACCCCTGGGGCGGCAGCTACATGATGGAAGCGCTGACCGCCGAACTGGCCGACAAGGCCCGCGAACTGATGAAGGAAGTGCAGGAACTGGGCGGCATGGCCAGGGCCATCGAGTCCGGCGTACCGAAACTGCGTATCGAGGAATCCGCGGCCCGCAAGCAGGCGAAGATCGATCGGGGCGAGGACGTGATCGTGGGCGTGAACAAGTACCGTCCCACGCAGGACACCCCCATCGACGTGCTGGACATCGACAACGCCGCCGTGCGCGAGTCGCAGATCGCCCGCCTGAACAAGCTGCGCGAAGGGCGCGACAACGCGCAGGTGCAGCGCACCCTGGCCGCACTGACCGAAGCCGCCCGCACCGGCCAGGGCAACCTGCTGGCCCTGAGCGTGGACGCCATGCAGGCCCGCGCCACCCTGGGCGAGGTCAGCGACGCGCTGGAACAGGTGTGGGGCCGCCACGCCGCCGAGATCAAGACCCTCAGCGGCGTGTACGCCGCCGGGTACGCCGGCGACGAGAACTTCGACGCCCTGAAACGCGACATCGACGCCTTCGCCGAACGCGAAGGCCGCCGCCCGCGCATGCTGGTCGTGAAGATGGGCCAGGACGGCCACGACCGCGGTGCGAAGGTGATCGCCACGGGCTTCGCCGACCTGGGCTTCGACGTGGACGTGGGCCCGCTCTTCCAGACGCCTGAAGAGGCCGCGCGGCAGGCCATCGAGAACGACGTGCACGTGGTCGGCGTGAGCAGCCAGGCGGCCGGGCACAAGACCCTGGTGCCGCAGCTCGTGCAGGCCCTGCGGGCCGAGGGCGCGGGCGACATCCTGGTGGTGGTGGGCGGCGTGATCCCGCAGCAGGACTACCCGGCCCTGCGGGAAGCGGGCGCCTCGGGCATCTTCGGCCCCGGCACGCCTATCCTGAAAAGCGCGCGGGACGTGCTGGAGCTGCTGAGCAAACGCGAAGGCGTCACCTTCTAAATCCTCTTCCCTTTTCCGAAAGCCCTTGCCATGTGTAAGGGCTTTTAGCCTGCTGGCAACAAATCATTTAGTACGTTAAACTGATCAGGTGAGCGGATCAAGTGGAGTTAATCTCGTCACGGCCATAGCTGTGACGGCCGACACTCTCGTGAACGCTGCCCTACGAGAGTTACATCGTCACGGCTTCACCGATCTTCGCCATCATCACTTCTTGCATGTCAGCCGCTGGCTGAGTCCAGCAGGAAGGCGACCCTCCGAACTGGCAGAGGACGCAGGAATCTCCCGCCAGGCCATGTCTGATCTCCTGACAGAGCTGGAAGGACTTGGTTACGTAAAACGCATTCCCGACCCTAGTGATGCCAGAGCACGCCTGATCATCCCCGCTGAACGCGGGTATGCCGCTGATGCCATCCTGCAAGCCTTCTGGCAGTCCAGGGAACTTCAACTCCGCGAGCAATACGGTGACGCCCGTGTCTACGACGTGAGCGAAATCATCCTCGCCTACCAGGAGGCCGTGAAATGAACAGGGTCTGGGTGATCACCTGGATAGGCTTTTCTCTGGTCTTGCTGCTGCTGGGCCTCCTGTGGTTTTTGCAAGGAAACGGCCTGGTCGTTATTCCGCCGATCCTGTGCGTCGGTCAATGTGAGCCTCTGACAGGCCCCTCCCTGGTCTGGGCCGGCACAGGTTTCGTCACCGCGCTTCTGGGAGCCTGGAGTCTACTGGCGAGTCTACGGAAATACCGTGTCCGTCAGCAGAAATAAGCGATACGGCGTGAGTGGCCGCTTCACCTATCTTCCCTGACCCGCGCCTGTTCATCTACGAACCAATGACCTTGACGGCTCGGCCCGTTCTGGCCGCCCCGAACAGCGCGTCCAGTACCCGCGCCTGTCCTACGGCGTCGTCCGGTTCAAAGAGGGGTTGTTCCCGTCCCCGCGCCACATTCTGGAAGTGCATTACCATCCGGGCATAGGCGTTCGAGGGCGGGAATTCCTGGCTGAAGTCCTGACCTTCAATTTGCCAGCGCAGGGTGGTGCTGTGGCTGGTGTGGCTGTCGAAAGGGCGTTCCATCCGGAGGTCTCCGCGGGTGCCCACCACATGGAAGCCCTGGGTGGACGGTTCTCCCCAGTCGAACCCACAACTGATCCCCGCCAGTGCGTTGGGGTAAACGAGAGAGGCATCCAGCCCGACATCCACGCCGGAGGCAGAGGAGCGCGCAACCGCCGTGACTTTTTCCGGTTGGCCCAGCAGCAGCCGCACAAGGTTCACAGGGTAGGTGCCCACGTCGTACAGCGAACCGCCGCCATGCTCCGGAATCCAGCGGAAGTCGCTGGGGGTTTGCAGGTGAAAGCCGAAGCTGCCGTGAAGCGCGCGAAGTTCGCCCAGTTGCCCACTGTGCACAATTTCCAGAGCGCGCAGCACCTGCGGTTGAAAGCGGTAAGCGAAGGCTTCCAGCAGCACCCGCCCGGTCTGCGTGGCAGTGCTCAGGAGGTGCTGCGCCTCCTGGGCGTTCAGCGTCAGGGGTTTCTCGGTCAGGGCATGTTTTCCGGTCTGGAGGGCGGCAACTGTCCAGGGCAGGTGCGCGTCGTTCGGCAGAGGATTGTAAACGGCGTCTACATCACTGTCGACCACGTCCTGATAGAGGCCGACGAGTGGCACCTGCCACCGTTCGGCAAATTCACGGGCGTGGGGGCTGGACGGGTCGCGCACGCCCAGCGCAGTGACTTCTCCCCCGGCAGCGCGAATGGCGGGAATGAGGGCACGGGCGATACGCGCCGCCCCCAGAATCCCCCATCGAAATGGTGTGGATGACATATGTCAGCATAGCCCTGGAAAGGGAAAACGGCCCTGAAAGGCGGCGTGCAGGGCCGCGAATGTTCGGGCCTTCCCCCTTCCTCTAGGCCACTTTTCAGCTCAACCGGCGTACGTCTCGCGCAGCAGGTCGAGTTGCGGGCCGAAACGCTCGGCCTGTTCGCGGGTCAGCAGGAGTTCCAGCGCAATCAGGACATCGGCGACATGCGGCCCTGTCAGCTGGGCCGGGGACAGGCGCGTCATGCGCAGGGCATCGTCCAGCAGCTGACGGCCTTCCTCGCCCAGCAGGATGCTCAGTTCGCCTTGCAGGGCGCGGTACTGTTCATGCTTGCGGGGCGCGGGCGTAGAGCGTGTCGCCTCGCCGGGCAATTCCAGCCAGCCTTTGCCGGCGGCCCCTTGCAAGAGTTTCAGCACCACCTGGGCAGGCAGTGAAAGAGCGGCCGCAATTTCGCTGACGGTACGTTGACCGTTGCACAGCGGCAGGATGCGCCTGCACCAGGGACAGTCGATGGTGAGGGGGTAGCCTTGGGCTGCGGTGGGAGTCACGGCGTAGGTCATCAACGGTCCTTGGAGAACATGAGGGAAATGAAGGTAGGGCAAAGATGGCAGCCCGACATCCTCATGTCTGTGAACTTCTTCACGGCGATTAGGGGTTGACATTTCGTGTCCAGAATGGCAAAGGGATGAAGGTGTTGACGCCTCATCCCGACTACAGTTTAATGCCCATCCCCCAGGCCGCAACGCTGATTGCCTTTCAGGTT